>NZ_QKTS01000010.1:0-139070 GCF_003234525.1 Curtobacterium sp. MCBD17_021
TCCACATCTCCCAGGACGCCGCGGACCTGCTGAACCAGACCTTCAAGACGGACGCCGTCAAGCGCGGCCTGCTCGTCGGCACCGCCACCATCACCGCCCAGATCAAGTAACACCCCGCGTCCACCAGACGCGCAGCACCATCACCAGGACGCCGCCCCGCACCCGCGGGGCGGCGTCCTCGCGTCCCCACCCGAGCACGCCCCGGTTCCACGACACACCGCCACCGTCCCTCCCGGTTCCCGAATCCACGCACCTCGCCCGCCGAGATGCGCGAATTGTGGAACCACGAGACGGGCGGCCGAGACGGGCGGCCGGGACGGGCGGCCGGGCGCGGCGGCGGACGGGAGGCGCGGGGCGCGTCAGCCGCGCCGGCGCCACCACCGGGTCGGTCGGGTCTCGGCCGCCCGCGCGGCCGCAGCGACCGCGTCGGAGGCGAACCGGGCCTCCCGGCGGTCCTTCCAGGCCTGCACCTCCACCTCGACGTCGCGCATCGGGGTCACCACGGGAGGGCCGCCGAGCAGCTGCCGGCGCGCTTCCTTCACCCGGGCGTTGAAGTCGACCAGGACGTCCCGCACGTCGGACTCGGCCGAGAGCGCGTCCAGGTGGTCGTCGAGCTCGGCGTCCTCGGTGCGCAACGACAGGGCGGGTGGGGCGATCCCGCGGATGTCCTCGCGTTCGATCTTCGCCTTGATCCACCAGTTCGGGTCGTGCTGCTCGCCGAGCCCGGGCAGCGGCTTGCCGTGGTACGGGTTCCCCTCGAAGACCCCGCGCCGTTCGGCCTCGGCGATCTGCGCCCGCGCGTGCGCGGCGACGTCGGCGGCCTTGAGCAGGCGGCGTTCCTCGCGCTCGGTGCGGACCTCGTCCGGGTCGAGCGAGCCCCGCTCGACCTCGGCGTCCACGAGCTGCTGGTAGCGGTACCGCGCGGCCTTCCGCAGGCGGTCCATCCGGGCATCGACGTCGTTCATCGTCGGACCATGATGCGCCCCACCACCGACCGCGACCCTCAGCCGGAGACCACGAGCCGCGACGAGGAGCCGATGGGCGCAGGACACGGACAGGACGGGCTCGGCGGTCCAGGGTCGCAGAGGTGGAATCCCTGCCCCTCTGGTTGCTCTGTCTGGTCTTCGTCGCTGGTGCGGCCGTCATCTGGATCGCCGGCATCCAGCTGTCGAAGACCACCGATGTGCTCGACGCCCGGCTGCACCTCGGCAGTGCGCTCGGCGGCCTCATCGTCCTGGCCGTCGCGACGAACCTGCCCGAGATCGCCATCACCGTCAGCGCAGGACTCTCCGGGTCGATCGAGGTGGCCGCCGGCAACATCCTCGGAGGCATCGCGATCCAGACGGTGGTCATCGCCGTGCTCGACGCCTTCGGCAGACGGGGGAAGGGCGTGCGACCGATCACGTACCGTGCGGCGTCGTTGGCGCTGGTGCTGGAGGCGATCGTCGTCGTCGCGGTCCTCGCCGTGGTCATCGCCGGCAGCCAGTTGCCGCCGGACCTCGTCGTCGCCCGGCTCACCCCCGACGTCGTGCTCATCGCCCTCATCTGGATCGTCGGGCTCTTCCTCGTGCAGCGCGCCGGCACGCACCTGCCCTGGCACCAGGACGGTCACGCCCCTGACGCCAGCCCGCACGCCTCGGGACACCGCACCCGCAAGCCGGACACGCCGCCGATGAGCACCCGGAAGGCCGCGGTCGTCTTCACGGTCTCGGCGCTCGCGACCCTCGTCGCCGGTGTCGTGCTCGAGCGGGCCGGTGACGCCGCCTCCAGCCAGATCGGGCTGTCCGGCGTGCTGTTCGGGGCGACCGTCCTGGCCCTGGCGACGAGCCTGCCGGAGATCTCCACGGGCCTCCAGGCCGTCCGCCAGGGCGACGACAACCTGGCCGTGTCCGACATCTTCGGCGGGAACGCGTTCCTGCCGGTGCTGTTCCTCGTCGCCACGGTGCTCTCCGGCAAGGCGGTGCTGCCGCAGGCGAACGCGAGCGACGTCTACCTGACGGCCCTCGCGGCGCTGCTGACGCTCGTGTACGCCGTCGGGCTCGTGTTCCGACCGCAGCGGCGGATCGTCGGGATGGGCGTCGACTCGTTCGTCGTGGTCGTGCTCTACCTGGTGGGGATCGCGGGCCTCGTCGCGATCTCCCTCGGCTGAGCGCCGCCGGCCGCGGTCACTGCTCGGCCGCGACGTCCTCGATCGTCAGCGCCGCCTGGATGAGCGCCAGGTGCGACAGCCCCTGCGGGATGTTGCCCATGAACGAACCGTCCTCGCTGAGCATCTCGCCGAAGAGCCCGACGTCGTTGGCCTGGTCGACCATCTCGTCCATCAGCTCCCGCGCGTCGTCGATGCGGCCCACGCAGGCCATCGCCGCCGCGAGCCAGAACGAGCACGCGACGAACGGCGACTCCTCGTCCTCGATCCCCGAGTAGCGGTAGACGAGCGGGCCGCGCTGGAGTTGCTCCTCGATCGCCCGGATCGTCGACGCCATCCGGGGGCCGCGGTCGAACGTCGACATCGCGTGCAGCAGGATCGAGGTGTCGAGGGCGTCGCTGCCCGGGTACATCACGTAGTGCCCGAGTTCCTCGTCCCACCCGTGCTCGCCGACCCACTGCTCGATGAGCTCGCGGTTCTCGAGCCACTTCTCACGCGGGCCGTCGATCATGCCGGCGTCGTGCAGTTCGACGGCCGCGTCGAGCGCCTGCCAGCACCCGATCTTGCTCGTGACGTAGTGCTGCGCGTCCTGCAGCTCCCACATGCCGGAGTCCGGCTCGACCCAGCGGTGGCACGCGTCGTCGGCCAGGTCCTGCAGCACCGACGCGGTCTTCCGGTCGAGGACGTTGCCGGCGCCGACGTACTGCCGGAGGATCGCGAAGACGTCGCCCCAGACGCCGAGCTGGAGCTGGTCGCCCGCGCGGTTGCCGACCGTGACGGGGCCGATGCCCCGCCAGCCGGGGACGTCACGCTCCTCGACCCCGTCGGTCTTCGACCCGTCCAGGCCGTAGAAGATCGGCATCGTCTCGTCGTGCTCGGCGATGGTGCGCATCACCCACGACACCGCGGCGTGCGTCTCCTCGCGCAGCCCGAAGCGCGTGAGCGCGTGCACCGTGTAGGCCAGGTCGCGGACCCAGGCGAACCGGTAGTCCCAGTTCTTGCCACCGGTGCGGTCCTCCGGGAGGCTCGTGGTCGGGGCCGCCGCGATCGCGCCGGTCGGCGAGAAGATGAGCAGCTTCAACGCGAGGGCGCTCCGGTGGACCGCTTCGGCCCACGGGCCGTCGTACTCGAACTCCTTCGACCACGCCGACCAGTTCGCGATCGTGCGGTCGACGCCCTCGAGGCTGCGCTCCGGATCCGGCAGGAAGATCGGTTCGTCGTGCGTGCCGACGACCGTCAGGATCCCCTTCGACCCGACGGACGTGGTGAACCGGCCGGAGAACCGCGGGCCGTCGTCGTGCACCGGCTCGAACCCCTGCTCGACGATCGCGATGGTGACGCCGTCGATGCCGATGACGGTGCCGTTGCCGGTGTCCAGGCGCTTCGGCTCCGCGGTGCCCAGCAACGTGCCGGGGACCACCGCCCACTCCATCTCGACCGACCCCTCGACGCCCTGCACGCAGCGGCCGATCTCCGCCCAGGGCAGACGGCCCGCGACCCCGGTCACCATCGCGTCGGTGACCGTGGCCGTCCCGTTCGGGGTCGTCCAGGTCGTGACCAGGACGTTCGTGCCGGGGAGGTACTGCCGGGACACCTCGGCGTCGTCGTCGACGGGGCGGAGCGCGACGTGCCCGCCGTGCTCGGCGTCGACGATGCTCGCGAACACCGGGGGTGAGTCCATCGACGGGATCGGGAGCCAGTCGATCCGGCCGTCCCGCGCGATGAGCGCCACGGTCCGGCCGTCGCCGATCGCTGCGTAGGACCGCAGCGGGACGTACCCGTCGGTGCGTTCCTCGTTGTCGGTCGCATCGGGTGTGTCTCGTGTCCGTTCCGGCATGGTCCCATCGTGCCCCGATCGGCTCCGCGTGTGGCGCGTCGGGCGTACCCCGCTCCTCGGCTCGGCTCGGCTCGGCTCGGCTCGGCTCGGCTGGGCACGGCTGCGGACGCGCAACGCGCGCCGGTGGCGGACGCGGGGCCCGGGGCGGGCCGGGTGCGAGCCTCCCGTCCGGCGGTGTCGGCATGCCGACCGGGCCAGCCGGACAGCGGCTCTCCGGCCGGGCAAGCTCGGTGTGGTGACCGACGCAGCCCAGGACGCCGCTCGTGAGACCGGACGACAGGCGCGCCGCGCCGCCGACAGCAGGTGGTTCGAGACGACGGCCCGCGCCGGGTTCGTCGGCAGCGGTGTGGTGCACCTGCTCATCGGGTACCTCGCGGTGCTGCTCGGTGTCGGGAACGCCGCGGCCACCAGCGGCGGACAGGGATCGGCATCCGGCGACACCGACCAGTCCGGTGCCCTCGCGCAGCTGGCCTCGGTTCCGGGTGGAGTCGTGCTCCTCTGGCTGGTCGCCGTCGGCACCGCCGCGCTGATGATCCGGCTGGTCATCGAGGCCGTCGTGGGCGGTCGCACGGACGACGCGCGGGCCTGGCTGAACCGGGCGAAGAACGTCGGCAAGGCCGTGGTCTACGGCGTGATCGCGTACTCGGCCGCCAGCTACGCGCTCGGCGCCGGGAAGAGCTCGTCCGGCTCGACGAAGAGCGCCGCCGCGACCGCGCTCGCGACGCCGGGCGGTGTCGTGCTCCTGCTCGTCGTCACCGCGGTGGCGATCGCGATCGGGATCGGGCTCGTCGTGATCGGGGTCCGTGGATCCTGGAAGAAGAACCTCCGGCCGCAACCGCAGTCCGTCCGGCGGACGGTGTCCGTGCTGGCCACCCTCGGCTACGTGGCGAAGGGCATCGCGGTCGTCATCGTCGGCGTGCTCGTCGCGGTGGCCGCGTTCCGCAGCGACCCGGAGCAGGCGAGCGGACTCGACGGCGCCTTCGACGCCCTCCGGTCGATGCCGGGCGGGTCCGTCGTCCTCGTCGTGGTCGGGCTCGGGTTCGCCGCGTTCGGCGTGTACAGCTTCTTCCGCGCTCGGTACGCGCGGATCTGACCGCGTCCACGGGATGGTCGCGGACACCGCGGCCCGGGCGGTGCGATGATGCATCGCGGCGGCACGTCGCGCGTCGCCTGCGCCCGTGACGAGCGTCGCGGTCCGCCCACATCGAAGACGAGGAAGCATGGTTCCGACGGAGGGACACCAGGAGGCCGCCGCGCCCCTGGCAGGCCGGTACCGCCTGGAGCAGGTGATCGGTCGGGGTGGCATGTCGGTCGTGCACCGGGCGTGGGACGAGAGCCTGGACCGGCCGGTCGCCGTGAAGCTCTTCCACCCGGGCATCGTCGACATCGCCCGTCAGGAGGCCGAGCAGGGCGTCCTGGCCTCGCTCGACCACCACAACCTCGTCAGCCTCCTCGACGCCGGCGTCGTGGAGGACCAGAACGGGTCGCTGCAGCGGTTCATCGTGATGGCGCTCGTGCACGGTCAGGACCTCGAGGAGCGGCTGTCGCTCGGTCCGCTCGCCTCGCGGCACATCGCCGAGATCGGCTACGACATGGCCGAGGCGCTCGACTACATCCACGCGCAGGGCGTCGTGCACCGCGACATCAAGCCGTCGAACATCCTGCTCGTCGACTACGGCAATGGGTCCGACCGGGCACGTGCCCGGCTCACCGACTTCGGGATCGCCCTGGCGGCCGGCGTCGAGCGGCTCACCGCGGACGGCGTCACGACCGGCACCGCCGCCTACCTCAGCCCGGAGCAGGCCAGGGGCGCGGACGTCGGCCCGGCCAGTGACGTGTACTCGCTCGGGCTGGTGCTGCTGCAGTGCTTCACCCGTCGGCGGGAGTTCCCCGGCTCGCTCGTCGAGTCCGCGCTCGCGCGGCTCTCACGCGACCCCGTGGTGCCGGAGCCGCTGCCCGACCACTGGAAGCAGGCGCTCGCGGCGATGACCGCACAGGACCCGGCGGCGCGGCCCGTCGGCGCCGAACTCGTCGCGCTGCTCCGGCACGTCGTGCTCACCGACACGGCGAGCGACGAACCGGCCGACGTGGCCGCGGCGGATCCCGCGGCCGGTCGTGCCGCGGCGGGAGCCGCGTCCGGGTCGGGCTCGGCACCTGCGTCCGGCTCGGGTCCGGCGCCAGTGTCCGGCTCGGCGTCGGGGGAGGGCGACGGGCGACCGACGACGCTCGACGTCCTGCCCGAGGAGGCGCTGCAGCGCACCACCGCGATGGCGGCACGGCTGTTCGACGCGCCGATCGCGCTCATCGAGGTGCTCGACGAGGACCGGGAGTGGTCGCAGTCCTACGTGGCCGACGGCGTGGACAAGTCCGCCCGGAGCATCACGTTCCGGAACGGGTTCGCCCCGGTTCCGGTGCCCGTGGTGATCCCGGACGGGTCGACCCACCCGGAGATGCGGAACAGCCCGCTCGTCACCGGGCCGCTCGGCATCCGGTTCTACGTCAGCGTGCCGCTGGTCCGGCACGACGGCGCGACGGTCGGCACGCTCGCGGTGCTCGACTCCCGACCCCGCACCGCGGACGAGGCCGACATGGCGAACCTGCGGGACCTGGCGGCATTGGCGGTCACGCAGTTGGAGCTCCGGCAGGAGTCGCTGCGCACCGGCACCAGCGACGCGGTCCCGATCGCTCGGACCGGCGGCACACCGTCCGGCAGGCCGCAGAGCGGTGGCCCGCAGACCGGTGGGCCGCAGACCGGCGGTGCACGGACCGGCGGTCGGCACTCCGGGGACGTCCGGGCGGCGCCGGAACCGGACCGCGCCGGCTGACCCGCCGAACCGGCGACCGTCGTCGGGGACGCATGACTAGCGTGGGAGACGTGGACATGGACGACGAGGCACCCCGGATCGACGAGCAGGTCGCCGACGAGCAGATCACGGGCGGACGGTTCCCGGTCGACCGGGCCGGGGCCGACCAGGGCGACGGCGGTGCGACCGCGTCCGCTGCGGACACGGCCGACGAGGACGCGACCGACGAGGACGCGACCCCGACGACCCCCGAGATCACCTACGACGAGCAGCTGTACCCGGCGCGACCCCGTCGGCTGCGCCCGCGGGCCAACCTGCGCGGCGGAAGCCTGCAGCGCCGGTTCTCGGACCCCCGCGCGGCGAACGGCGAGAACCCGGCGTACATCGAGTGGCTGGTCCGCCAGTCGATGCTCAAGGACGCCGACGTCCTGAGCCGACAGCTCTCCGGCTCCCCGAGCATGTGGCGGAACCCCTACGCCCGACCAGACGCCCGACGGGCCGTGTCGACCTCGGACGTCTGGTTCACCGCGTACCCGATCTCGCTCATCACCCGCCCCGGGGAGTCGTTCCTCACGGCGCTCGCCGACCCCGAACTCTGGACGGCCTTCGAGCGCATCGGCATCAACGGCGTGCACACCGGACCGGTGAAGCGCGCCGGCGGCATCCGCGGCTGGCAGGAGACCCCGAGCGTCGACGGCCACTTCGACCGGATCGGGACGCAGATCGACCCGACCTTCGGCGACGAGGAGACGTTCCAGCGGATGACCGACGTCGCCGAGGAGCACGGCGGCAGCATCATCGACGACATCGTGCCGGGTCACACCGGCAAGGGTGCGGACTTCCGTCTCGCCGAGATGGCGTTCAAGGACTACCCGGGCATCTACCACATGGTCGAGATCCCGCCGGAGGAGTGGCACCTGCTCCCGACCGTGCCGGAGCACCGTGACTCGGTGAACCTCGACGCCGCCACCGAGTCCGCCCTCGCCGAGCGCGGGTACATCATCGGCGAGCTGCAGCGCGTGATCTTCCACCAGCCCGGCGTCAAGGAGACGAACTGGAGCGTCACCGCCCCGGTCGTGGGCGTGGACGGCGTCACCCGGCGCTGGGTGTACCTGCACTACTTCAAGGAGGGGCAGCCGTCGGTCAACTGGCTCGATCCCACGTTCGCGGGCATGCGCCTGGTGATCGGTGACGCCCTGCACTCCCTGGGCGACCTCGGGACGAGTGCGCTCCGACTCGACGCGAACGGGTTCCTGGGCGTCGAGAAGAGCGCCGAGGGGGCACCGGGCTGGTCCGAGGGCCACCCCCTCTCGCACGCGGCGAACCACGTGATCGCGGGCATGGTGCGGAAGGTCGGCGGCTTCACGTTCCAGGAGCTGAACCTGACGATCGAGGACATCCGCGACACCGGGGCCGTCGGCGCCGACCTGTCGTACGACTTCATCAACCGTCCCGCGTACCACCACGCCCTCGCCACGGGTGACACTGAGTTCCTGCGGTTGACGCTCCGGACCTCCCTCGAGCTCGGCGTCGAGCCGGTCAGCCTCGTGCACGGCATGCAGAACCACGACGAACTCACCTACGAGCTCGTGCACTGGGCAACCCTGCACCAGGAGGACGTCTACACGTTCCACGGCGAGGAGACCACGGGTGGTGCGCTCGCCGAGCGGATCCGCGCGGACCTCACCGAGGCGCTGACCGCACCCGCAGCGGACTACAACCTGGTGTTCACCACGAACGGGATCGCGTGCACCACGGCGTCGCTCATCGCGGCGACGCAGGGGCACACCGCCCTCGACGACATCACCGAGGAGCACGTCCCGCAGATCCGTGACGCGCACCTGCTGCTCGCCGCGTTCAACGCCTGGCAGCCCGGTGTCTTCGCGCTCTCCGGGTGGGACCTGCTCGGGTCGCTGACGCTCCCGCAGGAGCTCGTCACGGACCTCATCGCCGAGGGCGACACCCGGTGGATCGAGCGTGGCGCGCACGACCTGCTCGGCGTGGCCCCGGACACCGAGCGATCGGCGTCCGGCATGCCGCGGGCCCGCTCCCTGTACGGCCCACTCCCGGAGCAGCTGGAGCGGCCGGACTCCTTCGCGTCGCGGCTCGGCGAGCTCCTCCGCGTCCGCACCGAGTACGGCATCGCCTCGGCCCGCCAGGTGGACGTGCCCGAGGTCGCGCACCGCGGGATGCTCGTCATGGTCCACGAGCTCGAGTCGACCGACGAGCAGGGCGAACCGATCGTGCAGATCACCGTGCTCAACATGACCGACACCGCGCTCGACGGCACGATCCGCTCCGAACAGCTGCCGCACGGTGCGACGGTCATCGACGCGACGGACCACGCCGAGCTCGGCACGGTGGACGACCTGTGCAGCTTCCCGCTGAGCATCGGCGCCTACGGCTCCCGCTTCCTGGTCCTCCGCCGGCCGACCGAGCAGTGAGCACCACCGCCCGTGGCGTCCCGCGTGATCGGGACGCCACGGGCGGTCGGCTGAGCAGCCCGGCACCCGTCGACCGGTAGACCGGACGGCATGACGACGAGCGCCACCACCGGTCCGGTCACCGTGTTCTCCGACGTGCGGGCGACCCTCGCCGAGAGCATCGTGTGGGACCCGGGGCAGCAGGTGGCCCGCTGGGTCGACATCCCGGCCGGCACGCTCACCACCGCGGACGCCGACGGGCAGGTCGTGCGCACCGTCCGGCTCGACCCGCCGCTGCCGTCGTTCCAGCCGCGTGCCGACCGGGGCTTCATCGCCGCGCAGGACGACACGGTCGTGCTCACCGACGGCGACGGACACGTCGAGCGGGAACTGGCGGGGGTGCAGCACGCGAACGACGAGATGCGCTTCAACGAGGGCAAGTGCGACCCGTTCGGGCGCTTCCTGGTCGGCAGCATGGACCCCACCGACGGACCTCCGGCCGGGGTGCTGTACGCGTTCTCGCCGGACGGGTCGGTGCGGGTCCTGCGGAGCGGGTTCGGCACCACGAACGGCATGGAGTGGAACGACGACGGCTCCGAGATGTACGTCACCGACACCGACACGAACACGATCTACCGCGGTCCGTACGGGCCGGACGGCGAGCTCGGCGACCTCCAGCCGTTCATCGACGGTGCCGCCCACGACGGCCTGGTCCGTGACGACGAGGGGTGCTTCTGGGGCGCGATCTACGGAGCGTCGCGCGTGGAGCGGTACGGCCCCGACGGCGCACACCTCGAGACGGTCGAGATCCCGGCGCCGAACGTCACCTCGGTCGCGTTCGGCGGGGCCGACATGTCCCTCCTGCTCGTCGGGACCGCGCGGGAGAACCTGACGGACGAGCAGCTCGCGGACGCGCCGCACTCGGGGTCCGTCTTCGCGGTGCCGACCCGGGTACACGGACGCCCGGCCTTCCCGTTCGGCGGCTGACGGTCGGCCGCTCGCGGTAGCCTGGGCGACCGCCAGCCACCGCGAGGAGCGCCAGTGAACGACGAGCACGACCAGGGGACCCCCGTCCCACCGGGCGCCCCGGACCCGGCCGGCGAACTCGCGCACGCCGAGGACGCCGACGTCGAGGTCCGTGTCGACCGGATCGCCGTCGACGGCACGTACGTACGTGTCAGCTCGATCGGCGAACCGGGTGAGCGGGCCTTCGTCCTGGTCGCCGGCCTCGGCATCGCGTCGACGTACTACGAGCGGCTCGCCCCGCACCTCAACGAGAACGGGCCCGTGCACGCCCTCGACCTGCCGGGTTTCGCCGGCGTGCCGCGGTTCCGTGGTGCCGTGTCGATCGAGCGCTACGCCGACGCGGTCGAGCAGGTCATCGACGACCTGCGCCTGCACGATCCGGTGCTCATCGGCCACTCGATGGGGACCCAGGTCGTCACCGAGGTCGCCGCTCGCCGGCCCGAACTCTCCGACGTGGTGCTCATCAGCCCGGTCCTCGACCCTGCCGCGCGGTCCGTGCGGAAGGCCGCGCTCCGCTTCCTGCGTTCGGCCGTGCACGAGCCTGCCGCGGTGCGCTGGCACGCGATCACGGCCTACGCGCTCTGCGGGTGGCACTGGTTCCGGAAGGTCCTGCCGGAGATGATCGCGTACCCGATCGAGGAGCGCGCCGCCGACGTGCACGCACGCACCCTCGTCGTCCGCGGCGAGCACGACGCGCTCGTCCCGCGTGCCTGGGTCCGACGGCTCGCCCGTGCCCTGCCGTACGCGGTCCTCCGCGAGGTCGTCGGTGGCGCCCACTCCGTCATGCACGCGCAGGCGGACGCCGTCGCGCGGCTCGCGGTGGCCCACGTCGACGGACGCCTGCCCGACCGTGGCGTCTCCTCGCTCCAGCGGGTCCGTGACGACTCGACCGCGTCGGACCTCGACCGCCTCAGCGCCACGGACCGGTGGCTCGTCGTGAAGTCGCGCTTCATGGAGCTGGCCGGCATGGCGAAGGGCGACGACGAGCAGCTGGAGGAGGCGAAGTCGGCCCACGCCGTCGCGATGGCCGACGGCGACGGCATCCCGGTCGACGCAGACGACCGCGAAGCCGTGGTCGAGACGGTCGCGCCGGAGCGGCGCGGCGACCGCCGGCCCTTCTGAACCGCCTCGCACCTCGGCTGCCCTCACCCGGACGCACGGGAGGCCCGGACGCACGGGGGGCCCGGACGCACGGGAGGCCCGTGACGGGTCCCGCAGGACCGGACACGGGCCTCCCGTCCGACGGCCGGACCGGCCGGCCCTTCGCTCAGTCGGCGGTGATGGTGCCGGGCAGCATGTCGGGCGTGAGCGCGTGCGCCTCCGCGAGGACCTTGCGGGCCTCGTCGGTCTTGCCGGACACGTTCCAGAGCAGCACGCCGGCGACCAGGTCGTCGCCGTCCAGGTGGTAGACGACGCCCCGCTCGTTCGGCTCGGCCCAGTCCTCGACGGTGCGGAGCGACGAGGACACGACGCCGACGGCCTCGTACCCGAGGTCGAAGACGTTCGAGTAGAACATCGGCGTGTGCTCGTACGGTTCGTCGGCGCCGGCCAGGTTCCGGCCGGCCTGCCGACCCTGCTGCTGGGCGTTGTCGACGTACTCGACGCGCCGGGTGCCGAGCAGACGGTCCGGGTAGGAAGCGACGTCGCCGGCGGCGAAGACGGCGGGGTCGTCGGTGGCGAGCGTCGTCGACACCGTGACGCCGTCGTCGACCGCCAGGCCGGCGTCCTCGGCGAGTTGCGTCGTCGGGTCGATGCCGAGACCGGCCACCGCGGCGTCGGCCGTGATGGTGGAGCCGTCGTCGAGCGTGAGTGTCACGCCGTCCGTGGTCTCCTCGCCGGACTCGACGCGGCGGCCGGTGCGGACCGTCACCCCGGCGTCGACGAAGCGCTGCTGGAACGCGGCGGCCAGGCCCGCGGGGAACATGTGGCCGCCGAGCACGTCGTCCGGGGTGACGAGCGTGACGCTGGCTCCGTTCTGCACGAGGCCGGCGGCGATCTCGGTGCCGATGTAGCTCCCGCCGACGACGACCACGTGCGCGTTCGCGTCGGCGTGCCGGCGGAGCGTGCGGTAGTCGGCGGCGCTGCGGTAGCTGAGCACCCGGTCGGACGGCACGAGACCGGGCAGGTCCCGCGGGCGGCCGCCGGTGGCCAGGAGCAGGCGCTCGTAGCCGACCGTTGCGCCGTCGTCGGTCGTCACGGTCCTCGCGTTCCGGTCGATCGACGTCACACGCGTGCCGAGCACGAACGTCGCGCCGGTCTCCTCGGTGTGCAGGTCGACCTTGTCGTCCCAGCTGAAGTCCGGGTCGGTCCAGAGCTTCTTCGACAGGGCAGGGCGGGCGTACGGGCGGTCGACGTCCTCGCTGATGACCCCGATCGTGCCGTCGGGGTCGAGCTCGCGGATGCCGCGGGCAGCGGAGTCGGCGACCATCCCACCGCCGACGACGAGGTAGCGGTGGTGGGTCACGGGTCCTCCGTCAGATGGTGGCGACCGAGCCGGAGTCGACGCGGTAGTTCGAGCCGTTCACGAAGCTGGCGAGTTCTGAGCAGAGGAACGCGACGACGTTCGCGACCTCTTCCGGCTCACCGCGGCGCCCCAGTTCCATGTACGGACGCTCGTCGTCGAGGAAGCTCGAGATCGCCTCGTCGAACGAGGTGCCGAGCTGCTTCGACCGCTTGTCCATCATGGCGTCGGTCATCGGGGTGTGGATGAACGCGGGGGAGACCGTGTTCACGAGCAACCCTTCCTCCGCGTAGGACCGCGACAGGCCCTTCGCGAACGACAGCACCCCTGCCTTCGCGGCGCAGTACGGCAGTTCGTCGTCGTACGGCTGCGTGGCGTCCTCGGACACCAGGTAGACGATGCGACCCCAACCGCCGTTCCGGAGGTCCCCGATGAACTCGCGGGTGATCCGGACCGGGCCCATCAGGTCGACGTCGAGCGTCTCCTGCCAACCGGCCTCGTCGATCTCGTGGAACAACCCCTGGGCGCCGGTGACGCCCGAGGACTGCACGAGGATGTCGATCTCGCCGACGGCGTCCCGCACCTGCTCGTGCAGGGCGGCGAGACTCGCGGCGCTGCGGACGTCCGCGGCGAACGCGTGCAGCTTGCCGACCGGCGCCTCGAGCTGGTCGGCGCTGGTGTCGAGTCGGCTCTGGTCGATGTCGGTGACGACCACGGTGGCGCCCTCCGCCAGGAGGATGCGCGCCGTGTTCCAGCCGATGCCGGAGTCACCGCCGAAGACGAGAGCGGTCTTGTCCTGGATCCCGAGGTCCACGTCCGGTCCGGACTTACTCGTGCTCGGAGGCTTCGGCCACCGCGGCGGTCGTCGCGCTCGCCAGCGGCGTCCGGGGTGCACGGTTCTCCGCGCTGACCATCCAGGCGAGCTGCTCGAGGCGCTCGATGAAGCCGTGCAGCAGGTCGGCGGTCGTCGGGTCCTCTTCGTCCACCTCGTCGTGCACGTCGCGCATGGTCGCGGTGGTCTGGTAGAGGCGCAGCGTGATCAGGTCGATGGCGTCGTGCGTGAGCACCTCGCCGTCCGGGAACGCGTCGAGGTGGGTCCCCGCAGCGACGGTCGCGGATCGACCGTCCGGGACGGCGTAGAGCGCGCGCATGCGCTCCGCCATGTCGTCGGCGAACTCACGGGCGGCGTCGACGATCTCGTCGAGCTGCAGGTGGAGGTCGCGGAAGTTGGTGCCGAGGATGTTCCAGTGGGCCTGCTTGCCCTGCAGGTGCAGGTCGATCAGGTCGACGAGGACCTTCTGGAGGTTGGCAGCGAGCTTGTCCGACGCGTGCATGTGACGACTCCTTCTTCGCGGTACTGACCATCCCGGTCTACCCGCTCGGGCACTGTGGGCTCCCAGTGGGTGTCGAGGTGGCGTCCCCCGCGGTGGCGTCTCCCGCGGTGTCGGACGGCGCAGTGTCGGCCGGTGCCTCGTGCGAGGTCAGTGTGCGACGACGGGCGGGTCGACCTGGTCGACCGCGGTCCGCATCCGGTCGAGGAACACCGCCACGACGCGGGCGTCCTGGGCGGTCATCCCCTCGGCGATCTCCATCATGCGGCGGTGCATCACGCCGAGCGTGGCACGCACCTCGGCGTCCGTCTCGACCGTCGGCACGATGATGAGGCCGCGTCGGTCGGTGGGGTGCGGCTCGCGTCGGACGTGGCCGCTCTTGACGAGGCGGTCGACGAGGATCGTCGTCGAGGCCGACGAGATCTTCAGGTAGGCGGAGAGGTCCTTCGGGCTGACGGAGCGTCCGGCGCGCTGCGCCTGCAGCAGGTGACGGACGGCGAGCAGGTCGGTCTCGCCCATGCCCATCGAGTCGCGGGTGCGTCGGCGCATGGCCGTCTCGGCGGCACGGTAGCGCCGGAGGGCGTTCAACACGGCGACCCCGCGCTGGGTCGCGTCGTCGTCCGGGAACCAGTACCCGGACGCCTCCGTGATCTCCTGCGTGGTCATCCCGGAATTGTAATCCGTCTGGTAGCGAGGCTGTCTAGCGATGCGACGCACGTCCAGCAGACGGACGGGAGGCTCCCCACCCGCTCATGGGGAGCCTCCCGTCCGGCCCGCGGTCGCCCCGGGTGGTTCGGGGCGTGTCGGAGGCGTCCGGTGCGACCAGGGGCGCCTAGGCGGCGACCGGTGCGCCTGCCGCGTCGGCGAGCGCGGTGAGGGCACCGCGCACCAGGCCGACGACCTCCTCGTCCTCACGCGGGTGGGTCTCGGCGAAGCGGACCACGGACTGCGGGATCGCGACCTTGACGTCCTCGAGGACCTTCGCACCGGCGATGCCCGCGGCCTTGCGGGCCTCGTCGTGGGCCCAGACGCCGCCGTACTGGCCGAAGGCGGAACCGATGACGGCCACGGGCTTGCCGGAGATCGGCGACGACCCGAACGGACGCGACGCCCAGTCGAGCGCGTTCTTCAGCACCGCCGGCATCGTGCCGTTGTACTCGGGGGTGACGAGCAGCAGTCCGTCGGCGTCGGCGACGGCCTGGCGGAACGCGACGGCGGCGGCGGGCGGGGTGTCGCCGTCGAGGTCCTCGTTGTAGAAGGGCAGGTCGACGATGCCGTCGAAGACCGTGAGCTCGATGCCCTCCGGTGCGTGCTGCACGGCGGCTTCGGTGAGCTGGCGGTTGGTCGATCCGGCGCGGAGGCTGCCGACGAGGGCGACGATCTGGGTCATGGCGTTCCTTCTGGTCGAGATGGTTCAGCCGACAACCAATCCGGCCGACGCGGGATTCCCCACCGGTGACGAGCGGCGTGTCCGAGGCTCGCACCGTGCGGAGGGGCCGTCGGTACTGTCGGCGACGTGACCCCGAAGAAGACGCCGAGCGACTCGCCCCGCACCACCGACCCGACCTGGTGGCGACAGGCCGTCGTCTACCAGGTGTACCCACGGAGCTTCGCCGACTCCGACGGGGACGGCGTGGGGGACATCGCCGGCGTGACCAGCCGTGTGCCGTACCTCGCCGAACTCGGCGTCGACGCACTGTGGCTGTCGCCTTTCTACCCGTCGCCGCTCGCCGACGGTGGCTACGACGTCGCCGACTACCGGGATGTCGACCCGAAGCTCGGCACCCTCGAGCAGCTCGACGAACTCGTCCACACCGCCCACGAGCACGACCTCCGGGTCATCGTCGACCTCGTGCCCAACCACACCTCGGACCAGCACGAGTGGTTCCGCGCGGCGCTCGCCGCGGCTCCCGGGTCCGCCGAGCGCGCCCGGTACGTCTTCCGGGACGGCTCCGGGCCGGACGGCGACCAGCCGCCGAGCGACTGGGTGTCGAACTTCGGCGGCAGCGCGTGGACCCGGGTGCCGGACGGCCAGTGGTACCTGCACCTCTTCGCGCCCGAGCAGCCCGATCTCGACTGGACGAACGCCGAGGTGCGGCAGGACTTCGAGGACACGCTCCGCTTCTGGTCCGACCGGGGCGTGGACGGCTTCCGGGTCGACGTCGCACACGGGCTGGCGAAGGACCTGTCCGAGCCGTACCGTCCCTCGAACGCCGAGGCCCTGCCCCTCGACGGCTCCGATCCGCTGTACGACCGCGATGAGGTGCACGAGATCTTCGCGGACTGGCGGAAGGTGCTCGACCAGTACGACCCACCGCGCGCGGCGATCGCCGAGGCCTGGGCGGCGGCACCGCGTCGCGTGCTGTACGCCCGACCGACCGAACTCGGCCAGGCCTTCAACTTCGACCTCCTCGAGGCACCGTTCGACCCGGACGAGTTCCGGACGCTCATCGACCAGAACCTCGAGGCGGCGCAGACCTCGGGTGGTTCGAGCACGTGGGTCCTGTCGAACCACGACGTGGTCCGCCACGCCACCCGCTACGGGCTCCCCGACGGCACGGACACCGACGAGTGGCTCATGTCCGAAGGAGCGACGCCGCCGCTCGACCGCGAGGCAGGCCTCCGACGTGCCCGCGCTGCGACGCTGCTCGTGCTCGCCCTGCCGGGCTCGTCGTACGTCTACCAGGGCGAGGAACTCGGGTTGCACGAGGCGCCGGCGATCCCGCACGACCGGTTGCAGGACCCGAAGTGGCTCCGCACCGGTCACACTGTGAAGGGCCGGGACGGCTGCCGCGTCCCGATCCCGTGGACGGAGACGGGGCCGTCGTTCGGCTTCGGTGACGTCGCGCCGCACCTGCCCCAGCCGGAGGACTTCGGAGCGTCGAGTGTGGAGGCGCAGGACCGGGTACCCGGGTCGACGCTGTCCTGCTACCGCGAGGCCCTGGCTGCTCGTCGTCGGTTGCAGCAGGGCGAGGAGCTCGAGTGGATCGAGACCGCGTCGCCCGAGGTGGTCGCCTTCGCGCGGCACGACGGGTGGCGGTCGTACACGAACTTCGGCGACGAGCCGGTGCCGATGCCGGACGGCGCCGTCATCGTCACGTCTGGCCGGCTCGGGGACGGCGTCCTGCCGGGCGGCACGACGGTCTGGGTGGCCTAGCAGGGACGGGCCTCCCCTCCACATCCGGGAGGCCCGTGGTGTCGATCCACAGGTCGGGTCGGCGCCGTCTCGGCGCGGTCCTCGCACAGCGACGATCGGTGGCATGACACACGACACCACCTGCTCATCACCTCCTCCCGCTCGCCGCCGCGGCCCGGCCCGGGCTCCGAGCGCCCGTCCGACCGATGCCCGGTCCACCGATGCCCGGTCGACCAGGTGCCGGTGGGGCCGGCGCGGGGCGTTCGTCCGTGCATGCACCCTGGCGGCGGCCGCGGTCGCCCTCGGGACCGTCGCCGTCCCGACCCTGCCGCCGCCGGCAGCGACCGCCGACGACCTCACCTTCCCCTGGTCCACCGGCTTCGACGACGCAGCCGGTGGGACCCTCAGCGGGTCGGCGGTGACGACCGGCGGACGGCTCCGTCTGACCGAGGCGACGCGCAACCAGGCCGGGGCGTGGGCCATGGGCGACGTGTTCCCGTCCTCGCTCGGGCTCGACATCGAGTTCGACTACGCGATGTGGACCTCGGCCGAGACCGGTGCGGACGGGCTCCTCCTCTCCCTGTCCGACGGTTCCGTCCCGGCAGGCGTCGGTGCGTACGGGTCGGCGCTGGGCTACGCATGCCGGTCCGACACCACCCAGGGGAGCGGACCGTGCACCCTGCCCGGCCTGCCCGGGGCCTTCGCAGCGGTCGCCCTCGACGAGTACGGCAACTTCTCGCTGCCGTTCAACGGGAGCGGACCGGGCCAGACGCCGGACACCGTGACGATCCGCGGCTCGGGGGACGGGGTCTCCGGGTACCGGTTCGTCGACCACGCCGTCGTGACGTCCGGCGTCGCGACAGGCAGCCCGGCGACCCGGACGGTGCGGGTGACGCTCCTGCCCGAGGACGGCCGTCTGTCGCTGACGGTGCAGCTGGAGACGCCGGACGGCATGCACACGGTGCTCGACCGCGTGCCCCTCCAGGGATCCGGACAGGCGGCGCTGCCGGAGACCCTGCGTCTCGGGTTCGCCGGTGCCACCGGGTCGTTCTCCAGCGTGCACGAGATCGACGACCTGCACGTCAGCCAGCCCGCAGACCTCCGGGTCCAGCACGACATGCCGCCGGTCGTCGCCGGCGGACAGGTCCGGTACACCGTGACCGCGTCCAACGTCGGCGCGAACGCGTCTTCGCCGAGCCCGCTCGACGTCGACGTCCCAGACGGGGTGCACGACGTCCACTGGACCTGCGCGGCGACGGCCCCCTCGACGTGCACCGCCCCGACCGGCACGGGCGACGTGCACACCGCCCTCGGGCTCGAGCGCGGCGGATCGGCGACCGTGACGATCGAGGGCACGGCCGACCCGGACGCGACCGGCACGCTGACGAGCACCGCGACGGTGCGCACCGCGCCGGGCTTGGCGGACACGAACGAGGCCGACAACACGTCCGTCGCGTCCGCCCCCGTCACGGCCGTCGCCCAGCTCAGCACCGGCAAGTCGGTCACGACGACGGACCCGGTCGCTCCCGGTGACGAGGTCGAGTACGTCCTGACCGCACGGAACTCCGGACCGTCCACGGCGCGGGACGTCGGCGCGGTGGACGACCTGCCCGCGCAGCTGACGTTCGTCGGGTCGGATGACGGCTGCACGGCGGAGGGGCAGCGCGTCACCTGCGCGTCCGACGCAGATCTGGCGCCGGGGCAGGAGCACGCCTTCGAGGTCCGGGCCCGCCTCGACCCGGAGTACCGCGGCGACGGGTCGGACGTGGTGAACGTGGCGACGGCGACCTCGCCCACCGACCCGGACGGCGGTGAGGAGTCTCCCGAGGTCCCGATCCGCGTGGTCGACCCGGAGGGTCCGGGAGGGCCAGCGGGTCCGGAAGGTCCGGAAGGTCCGGAAGGTCCTGGCGGACCGACCGGCCCGGCAGGTCCTGTGGGTCCGACCGGTCCGGCGGGAACCGTCGGACCGGTCGGACCCACGGGCCCCACCGCATCGGGGCACTCGGGGGCATCGCCGTCGGACGCGCCTCGCGGTGGCGCCGGAGAGCGGGGCGTCGGCCCTGGGAAGCTCGCCTACACGGGGTCCTCCGGCCTGGCGATGACCGGGGCGGCCGCGGCGGCGCTCGCCGCCGCCGGTGGCGGCGTCTGGTTCCTCCTGCGTCGTCGGCGGCGGTCCGTCGACGCGGACGCTGCGGTGGGCGACGACGCCGGACAGGGGTGACGGGGACGGCGGTGGTGGGGGAGGCCGACGCCAACCCCGACCGCCGCCGCTCCGGTGCTCCCGGTGCCCCTGCTGACGACGCCCGGCCGGGGCGTGGCACGGCCCCGAGCGGCCCGGGCGGACGACCGGGACGGCGGCGGTAGGATCGACCGTACGAACCGCCAGCCCGAGAGAGGTCCTGTGTCCGACTCCGTGGACGACGCCCACCAGCGCGCGCGGTACTGGCCGGTCCCCGTCCTCCGGGCAGTCCCGGCCGCCGTCATCGCGATGGTGATCACCTTCTCCTCGAACCACGCAGCCGGGTTCGGTCTCGTGCTGTTCGGGGTCTTCGCCCTCGTCGACGGTGCCGTGTTGGCGTGGGGGAGCGTGGCCCGCCTCGCGGACGACGCCGGTTCGCGCCGCTCCGGACTCCTGCAGGCGGTGCTCTCCGTCCTCGCCGGCGTGACCGCGATCGCGGGGAGCGGTCTCGGCCTCCCGGCGTTCATCACCGTGGTGGTCGCGTACGCCGTCCTGACGGGGGCACTCGAACTCGCGCAGGGCCTCCGTGCGCGGGGCCGGTCGCCGTTCTCCCGCGACTGGACGACCATCGGCGGGCTCACCCTGTTGCTCGCGATCGCCTTCCTCGTGACACCCCCCGACTACTCGCAGCAACTCGGCGGAGTCGAGCGGGTCACCGGCACCCTGGACGCGTCGATCGTCCTCGTCGGACTCCTCGGCGCGTACCTCGCCATCGCGGCGGTCTTCCACCTGATCGCCGGCCTCTCGCACAAGTGGGGAACGGCCGCTCCCACGGCCACCCCGGACGGAGCACCACACGCATGACCACCCCCAGCCGTCGTGACCGCCTGCGTCCGGCCGAACTCCTCGGGATGTCCGCGATCATCGCGGTCGTCGTCGGGCTCGTCGTGCTGATGTCCACGCGCGAGGTGACGCTCTCGCTCGTCTTCTTCGGTGTCGGGTTCATCGTCGTCGTCGTGGTGATGGCGATGCTCCAGCTCACGTCCACCACCGACCAGGACGACAACGACATGCTCGGCGGGCACAAGACGCCGGGTGACGGCACGGGCGACGGGGACGGCTTCCACTAGGTCCGGCCCACCGACGCGACTCGTGGTGGACGCACGGTGCGGCCGTGGCTCCGCCCGACGTCAGTGCGTCGCCGCGACGATGTCCCGCGCGAGCGCCAGCGTCGCCCGGTTCGGCTCCGGGGCGCTCCGCATCGCGAGGCCGATCCGCAGGGGTTCGACCTCGTCCTCGAGTTCCAGCACCGCACCGTCGAACCGGACGCCGGAGTCCGGCACGACCCCGACACCGATGCCCGCCGACGCGAAGCGCACGACCGCCGGCATGTCGTTCATCTCCGCCACCACCCGTCTCCGGATGCCGAGTCGCTCGAGCGCTGCGTCGAGGATCATCCGGTTGCCGAACCCGTGCGCGGTGTCGACGAAGGGCTCGTCAGCCAGGTCGGCGAGCGACACCGACCCGCGTCCGGCGAGCAGGTGGTCGGCCGCCACGAACACGCGGAACGGCAGCACCCGGAGCGGCTCGACGACCACTCCCGACGGCGTGGTCGGCAGGCCCGTGTAGGCCAGGTCGAGCCGCCCCGCCACCAGGTCCTGCACGAGCCCCGTGGTCCCGGTCGGTGAGGTCATCAGTTCCACCGAGACGAGCGGATGCCGCTGACGGAACCCGCGGAGGACCCCCGTCAGGTCGACGACGTCCATGCTCGTGAAGATCCCGAGGCGCACCCGGCCCCGGAGTTCGGCGTCGGAGACGGCAGCGAGGTCCCGCATCCGGTCGAGTGACTCGAGCACGGCGCGGGCGTGCGGCAGCAGGTCCTCACCGGACGCGGTCAGGACGAGGCGCCGACCGCCGCGTTCGAACAGCCGTGTCCCCAGCGACCGTTCCAGGCTGGCGATCCCCGCCGACACCGTCGACTGCGCGGCCCAGAGCCGTTCGGCCGCTCGGGTGACACTGCCCTCGGCCGCGACGGCGACGAACTGTTCCAGCAGGCGGGTCTCCATCCCCTCATCATCGACCTGATCGATGGCGATCATCAAGAGCGTCCGTTTGACCCGATGAGACCTCGGCGGGACCATCGAGGCATGTCAACCGTCACTGCAACGTCGGCGTCCGACGCTCCGGCCACAGCTCCGGCCCCACGAGGCCGTCGAGCACACACGCGTCGCCGCCACGGCTTCGGCTTCTGGGCCGTCGCCTTCGCCTTCACCTCGGTGATGGCCTTCGCGACCGTCCCCGCCCCGCTGTACGTGATCTACCAGGCGCGTGACGGCTTCCCGACCTTCACGACCACCGTCGTCTTCGCCGCGTACGGCCTCGGCGTCGTCGCCTCACTCTGGCTCGCCGGGCACCTCAGCGACGTACGCGGCCGTCGTCCGCTCATCCTGGTGTCCGTGGCGCTCGAACTCGTCGCCGCCGTCCTGTTCCTCCTCTGGAACGACGTCACCGGGCTGATCGTGGCGCGGCTCGTCACCGGCCTCGGTGTCGGGACCCTCACCGCCACGGCGACCGCCCACCTCGGGGAGCTCAGGGTCCGGGCGACCGGCGACGAGTCCTCGGCGACGGGTGCGAGCGTGGCGGCGGGTGTCGTCAACCTCGGCGGACTGTCGCTCGGAGCCCTCATCGGAGGCGCGCTGGCCGAGTTCGTGGGACAGCCGCTCATGGTGCCCTACGTGGTGTTCGTGATCGCCCTGGCCGTCGCCTTCGTCGGGGTGCTCGCCGTGCCCGAGACCGTCGACCGCCCGGTGAGCCCGCCGCCGTACCACCCGCAGCGCCTCCAGGCCCCCGAGGGTCAGGGCGCCGCCTTCTGGGCCGCCGGGACGGGTGCCTTCGCCGCACTCGCCGTGCAGGGGCTCTTCACCTCGGTCGCGCCGACCTTCCTCGGGACGACCTTCCACGTCACCGACCGACTGGCCGCTGGTGCCACGACGTTCGGGGTCTTCGCCGCGAGTGCGCTGTCGCAGATCGTCTTCGCGAAGCTCCCGCAGCGCACGCAGATCCGGCTCGGCGTCGGGCTGTTGGTCGGCGGCCTCGCGGTCCTCGCGGTCTCGGCGGTGGTGCTCCAGGTCGCCGGGTTCATCGGCGGCGGGGTCGTCGCCGGCGCCGGGGTCGGCCTGCTCTTCCGCGCCTCGATCGGCAGCGCCGGTGCCCTCGTCGGTCCCGAGCAGCGCGGTGGCGTCCTGGCTGCCACGTTCCTCATCGCCTACGCCGGGCTCACCGTCCCGGTCGTCGCGGTCGGCGCCGCACTGCTCGTCCTGCCGACCCTGCCCGTCCTCATCGGGTACGTGGTGCTCGTCGCGACGCTCGCGAGCGTCGCGGGGGCGCGCCTGGCCGCACGCGCCTGACCCGGCGCGACACGCCCCCGTCCATCCGAGACGCAGCCGAACGCGCGAGACGCTGCTCGATCCGGCGGCGTCTCGCTCGATCCGGCGGCGTCTCGGAGTCCGGCGGCGTTCCCTGGCATCCGGCGGTCCCGAGGCTCCGGCGCCCGGGAGGCGCGCACCCCTCCGGCATACTGGCCCGATGCCCCAGAAGCGCTCGCGATCCACCGTGACCGGCGTCGCCGCTGCGATCGCCGCCGTCCTCGTGGTCGGCGGGTTCGCCCTGACGAACGCAGGCGAGGGCGACGACGCCGTCCTGTCGGCCGCCCCGTCCGCGACCGCGACCACGCCGGCCGACGCATCGCAGGCGGCAGACGGTCCTGGCAGCGCGAGTGGCGTGGCGGTCATCGCCCGCAGTGGCCCCGACCTGCCCGGCGCCGACGTGCTCAGCCCTTGCGACGTCGACACCAGGGCGCAGGTCGCCTCGTACGACACCGCGGCCCTCGGCGGGGTCGTGATGCAGTGCGGGAACGCCGCGCAGGGCTACGAGCACATCCGCGTCCGGCACACCGCCGACTGGGAGGACGTCCTCCGCGGCCACACCACGAGCCGGGACTGGGACGATGCCATGTTCACCGCCGTGCACACGGCTCTGACCGACCCGCAGAAGGGGCTGCCGGTCGACGCCGGGGACGGCAAGGTCTGCTACGCCGCACCGATCCGTTTCGACGACGGCAGCACGCCCAGCCCGGACGGCTTCGTCAAGGTGATCGTGTCCGCGACGACGGAGCGGGTCATCACGGCGTACCCGACGGACGAGTCGGACTGCTGACCCGCCGGACCGAGGCCCCGTGGGGCGCGTCGGCACCGGTCAGGCGTGTACCTCGTGCTCGTGTCGCTGGTGGGACACCGGTTCGAGCTGGAAGGTCGAGTGTTCGACCGGCACGTCGAAGTGCTCCGCCACGCACTGCTGCAACTCGTCCAGGATCGCCGGTGCGTGCGCGGTCGTGAAGCAGTGGTCGTCCACCACGACGTGCGCGGTGAGGTTCGGGACACCGGTCGACACCAGTGTGGCGTGCAGGTCGTGCACGGCGATCACGTGGTCGAGCTCGAGGATGTGCCCGCGGACCGCGTCGAGGTCGAGCCCCCGCGGGGTGGCCTCGAGCAGGACGTCCGCGGTCTCGCGCAGGAGCTTCACGGCACGAGGCAGGATGAGCGCCCCGATGAGCAGTGCTGCGACCGAGTCCGCCCGCTCCCAGCCGGTCAGGAACAGCACGACGGCGGCCGCGATGACGGCGACGGACCCGAGGGTGTCGTTGAGGACCTCGAGTCGCGCCGCCCGCGAGGTGAACCCCTCGCCCGACGCCCGGACGAGGACCGCGAACGCCACGAGGTTGCCGACGAGCCCGACGAAGCCGAAGACGAGCAGTGGTCCCGCCTCGATGTCCTCGGGCACGAACAACCGCTGGACCGCGGAGATCACCACGTAGACGCCGACCGCGAGCAGGATCGCGGCCTGTGCGGTCGCGCCGAGGACCTCCGCCCGCTGGTACCCCCACGTGCGTCGGGCCGTCGGGATCCGCCGTGCCAGACGCGTGGCGACGAGGCCGATGCCCAGCCCGCCGGTGTCGACGACCATGTGCCCGGCGTCGACGAGCAGGGCGAGCGACCCGGTCACGACCGCCCCGACGACCTCGGCCAGCAGGATCCCCGCGGAGATGCAGAAGGCGACCAGCAGCGCGCGCTCGGACGCGTGTCCGTGCGTGTGGCCGTGGTCGTGTCCCATGCCCGCCATCGTAGGAGCACCGTCCGACGACGTGCCAGGATCGGGGTCGTGAGCCGGTCGCCCTACGAGCTGAGTGCGCCCGCCGACGTCCTCGCCCGCCTGCACCCCCGCCTCCGGACCTACTTCGGTCCGGTCCCGCCCGGGTCCGTCGGCCGCGGCGAGGGGGTCTTCACCGTCGTCGGGACGCCGCGCCGGTGGCTCTGGCCCGTCCTGGCGCTCTTCGCCCGCGACGCCGTGATGTTCCCGGTCTGGGAGCACGACGTCCCGTTCACGGTCGAGAACCGCCCGGTGCGCGTCGGTCGCGGAGCCGGGGCCGTCGACCTCGCGCCCGGTCCCGTCCCCGCTCGTGACGCCGGACGCGTGGCCGTCCGCGCTCGCCGCACCTTCCACTTCCGCTCCGGCGACCGGACGATGGTCGACGCGATCACCGCCGAGCCGGAGGGTCTCGTCGACCACCTCGGCCACCGCGGCCGGGTGAGCGCGCTGCTGGCCGTGGACGTCGCGGCGACCGGACCGGATGCCGGAGCCCTCCGCCTGGTCTCCACGCGCGTGACGGTCCGCGCGCTGGGACGTGGGTGGAGCCTCCCGGCCGTCATCGCACCGCGGGTGGTGCTCACCGAACGATTCGATGACGATGCCGACGTGCAGCGCGTGTCCCTGGTGCTCTCCGCACCGGTCCTCGGCACGCTGTACCGGTACGAGGGGACGTTCCGGTACGCCGTCGTGCCCGACGACGCGTGACACGGGACCAGGAGGACAGCATGAGCGAGCAGCAGCAGCGTGTGGTGGTGGCGGGGGCGAGCGGGTTCGTCGGCCGGTACCTGCAGGACGCGTTCCGCGCCGAGGGGTACGAGGTCGTCACCGTCGGTCGCACCGGCGACGCGGTCTGGGGGAACACCCTGCGGATCCGGGAACTCGTCGACGGAGCCGACCTCGTCGTGAACATGGCCGGCAAGAGCGTGAACTGCCGGTACGGACGCCGGAACCGTGCGGAGATCCTGCGCTCCCGGGTCGACACCACGCTCGAGCTGGCCGAGGCGATCCGGACCGCCGAGCACCCGCCACCGCTGTGGCTCAACGCGTCCACCGCGACGATCTACCGGCACGCCGACGACCGCCCGCAGGACGAGGAGACGGGGGAGCTCGGGGAGGGCTTCTCGGTCGGGGTCGCCCGCGCGTGGGAGGACGCCCTCTTCGGCGCCGACCTGCCGAGCACCCGGCGCGTGGCGCTGCGGATGGCGATCGTGCTCGGCGACGGCAGCGCGCTCGTGCCCCTGCTCCGTCTCGCGCAGGCCGGCCTCGGCGGTCCCCAGTACGACGGCCCGTGGTTCCCGACCCGGGCGCGTCTCGCGGCGGGCACGTACCACCACGACCGGCACACGCACGGGCGGCAGCGCTTCAGCTGGGTGCACATCGACGACGTCCTCGGGGCGATCCGGTTCATCCGCGACCACGAGGACCTCGACGGCGTCGTCAACGTCACGAGTCCGAACCCTCCGACAACCGCACCGTGATGGCCACGCTCCGCGACGCCGTCGGGCGGCGTTCCGGCCTGCCGACCTGGCGGTGGATGCTCGAGCTCGGGTCGTTCGCGATCCGCACCGAGACCGAGCTCGTGCTGAAGAGTCGGTGGGTGGTGCCGACCCGGCTCACGCAGGCCGGTTACGAGTTCCGGTACCCGCACCTGCGCGGGGCACTCGCCGAGATCATCGCCCAGCGGCGCCAGCGCCGGGCGTGAGCCCGGCCGCGGCCGCCGCAGCCGCAGCCGCGGCGTCGTCGGCTGTGGTGGAGCCGGCAGCCGCGGCGTCGTCGTCGGCTGCGGTGGAGTCGGCCGAGTCGGTGGCGCGGGACGCCCCCGTCTGCTGAGGACGCCCCGGTCCGCCCCGGACACCTCCGGAGCCGGCGGCGTCACGCAGATCCGGCGGCGTCTCGACGACGCGCGGTGGCCGTGACGACCACAGCACCGCCCCCACGACGACTGCACCGGCCACGGCCTCGACCACGTCGGGGACCTCGCCGAACGCCGCCCACGAGGCCAGCACTCCGACGACCGGCACGAGCATCGAGAACGGCGCGACCGTGCTCGACGGGTACTTCCCCATCAGCCGCGACCAGATGCCGTAGCCGACCAGACTGGCCGCGACGACGATGTACAGGACGCCGAGGTCGGCCGGCAGTGCCTCGAGCGTGAACGCGGTGCCGAGCGCGTGGCCGATCCGCTCGGGTCCCTCGACGACGAACGACAGCACGGCCATCGGGATCGGCGGGACGACCGCCCACCAGAGCGTCAGGTGCAGCGGGTTCACCGGGCCGGTCCGCCGCGTCGCCACGTTGCCGAACGCCCAACCGAGGGCACCGCAGAGGACCAGCGCGACGGGCAGCAGCGCCGCGGTCTGCGCCCGGTGCACGGCGATCACGCCGAGGGCCGCGACGGCGATGCTGACGCCGATCACCTGGCGCGCGGTCAGACGTTCCCGGAGCAGCACCCCGGCGAGCAGGACCGTGAACGGCGCTGCCGCCTGCACCACGAGCGACGCCAGTCCCGACGGCATCCCGGCGGCCATGCCGAGGTACAGGAACGCGAACTGCACGACCCCGAGCGTCGCGCCGACGAGCAGGATCCACCGGAACGGCACCTTCGGCCGTGGCACGAACAGCAGCGTCGGGACCGCGAGCAGGGTGAACCGCACCGCCGCGAGCAGGAACGGCGGGTAGTGCTCGAGCGCGATCGCGGTCGCCGGGAAGTTCAGGCCCCAGGCGACGGCGACGACCAGGGCGAGGATGCGATCGCGGAACAGCACCGGATGATCGTCCCGCACCCGACGCAGTAGCACCAGCGAACGATCCGACAGGCTCGTTGTAGGGTCCCTGCATGGTCGGCTTCGACATCGCCCTGCTGCCCGTCCTCCGCGAACTCGCCGAGCGGGGGAGTGTCACCGCGGTCGCCACCGCCACGCACCGGACACCGAGTGCCGTGTCGCAGCAGCTCCGGACCCTGCAGCGTCAGGCCGGGGTGCCGCTCGTCGAACGCATCGGCCGCGGCGTGCGCCTCACCGAGCACGGTCGTGCCCTGGCCGGGATGGCGACCGGCGTCGCGACCGCCCTCGCGACCGTCGAGTCCGCGTGGGCGGAGCACCTCGCCGGTGCCACCGGGACGGTGGACCTCGCGGTGTTCCCCTCGGCCGCGGAACTGCTGCTGCCCGGGCTCCTCACCCGCATGCGCGCCCATCCCGCGATCGCGCTCGAACTCTCCGACGTCGACGTGAGCGAGGGCGAGTTCGCCCCGCTGACCGCTGACCACGACGTCGTCATCGGCCACCGGCCCGACGGCGCCCGCGGTGCGGACCGCCGGACCGTCGAGACGGTCCCGCTGCTCCGGGAACCGCTCGACGTCGCCCTGCCGCTCGACCACCCCCTGGCAGGCCGGGCACGGGTCGGCATCGAGGACGTCGTCGGTGAGACCTGGATCGGCGTGCCCGAGGACTACCCGATCGACCGGGTGCTCACCGCGATGGCGGCCGCGTCGGACACGCCACCGTCGGTGGCGTTCCGCACGATCCACCTGCCGGTGATCGAGAACCTGGTCGCCGCGGGACACGGCATCGCGCTCGTGCCGCGCTACACCTCGCGGACGCGGGCGCCCGGGCGGTTCCGGGTGGCGACCCTCGCGGACGTCCGCGCAGGTCGACGGATCGAGGCGTTGGTCCGGCCGGACCGCGCGGTGCGTCCCGCGGTCCGGGTCGTCCTGGAGGCCCTGGTCGCCGGAGCCACGGACGTCACCACCTGACGTGGCGGAGCCGCACCGTGCCTCCCGGCCCGCCCGCTCGGCGCGTCCCGCGGGACGGATGCGTCAGACGTCGAGGTGGTCGACCAGTTCGTCCGCCAAGCCCGTGTAGGTCGCGGGCGTCAGGTTCGTCAGCCGGGCCTTCGCGCCGTCCGAGATGTCGAGCCCGTTCACGAACGTGACGAGGTCGTTCCGTCCGATCCGCTTGCCGCGCGTGAGCTCCTTGAGCATCGCGTACGGGTCCTCGATGTCGGACTGCCCGGCGGTGACCTCGGCACGGATGACCGTCTGGATCGCCTCGGCGAGCACCTCCCAGTTGCCGTCGAGGTCCTCGGCCAGGCGCGTCTCGTTCACCGCGATCTCGCCGAGCCCGCGGCGCAGGTTGTCGAGCGCCAGGAGCGAGTGCCCGAACGCGACGCCGATGTTCCGCTGCGTGGTGGAGTCGGTCAGGTCGCGCTGCAGGCGGCTCGTGACGAGGGTCTCGGACAGCGTCGAGAACAGCGCCGACGAGATCTCGAGGTTCGCCTCGGCGTTCTCGAACCGGATCGGGTTGATCTTGTGCGGCATCGTCGAGGACCCCGTGGCGCCGGCCACCGGGATCTGCGTGAAGTACCCCATCGAGATGTAGGTCCACACGTCGGTCGCCAGGTTGTGCAGGATCCGGTTGGCGTGGCGGACCCGGTCGTACAGCTCGGCCTGCCAGTCGTGCGACTCGATCTGGGTCGTCAACGGGTTCCACGTCAGGCCCAGGCCCTCGACGAACTCGCGGGACAGTGCGGGCCAGTCCGCCTCGGGGTCGGCGGCCAGGTGCGCCGAGAAGGTGCCGGTCGCGCCGGAGAACTTGCCGAGGTACTCGCCCCGCTCCACCTGGGACAGGACCCGCTCCAGGCGGTAGACCACGACCGCGATCTCCTTGCCGAGCGTGGTCGGCGTCGCCGGCTGGCCGTGTGTGTGCGAGAGCATCGGGACGGCGCGGAGGCTCGTGGCCATCTCCCGCAGGCGCTCCACGACCGCGCGTGCGGACGGCAGCCAGACCTGCTCGACCGCGTCCCGCACGGTGAGGGCGTACGACAGGTTGTTGACGTCCTCGCTCGTCGCGGCGAAGTGGGTGAGTTCGGCGACGGCGTCGAGGCCCAGGTCGCTCAGTCGACGGCGGACGAAGTACTCGACCGCCTTGACGTCGTGACGCGTGGTCGCCTCGATCTCGGCGAGCTCCGCGATCTGCGCCTGACCGAAGTCGTCGACGATCGCGCGGAGGGCTGCCTTGTCGTCGACCGACAACGGCGAGGTGGTGAACATCGCGTGGTCGGTGAGGAAGACGAGCCACTCGACCTCGACCCGGATCCGGGCCCGGTTCAGCCCGGCCTCGGACAGGTGCTCACCCACCGTGTGCACGATCGGGTAGTAGCGCCCGTCGAGCGGGCTGATCGGCTGCGGGGGAAGGGGGGTCATGGGGCTCCCTGGCGGACTGCCGGCTCGAGCTGGTGGAAGAGCGCTCGGCAGGCCTGTTCGACCGTGCTGAGCACCCGGTCGAACTCGTGTCGGTCCGCGTAGTACGGGTCCGGCACGTCGGCCTGCTGAGGCCAGGCGTCGTCGTACCGCAACAGGAGCGTCACCTTGGCGGCGTCGTCCATCGTCGGAGCCCATGAACGCAGGATGCGTTCGTGGGAGCGGTCGAGTGCGACCACCAGGTCGAGGTCCGGGAACCGGTCCGGGTCGAACTGACGGGCGCGATGCCTGCTGCCATCGTATCCGCGTGCCGCGAGCGCTGCGATCGTACGCTCGTCCGCGGGCTCGCCGACGTGCCAGTCGCCGGTGCCGGCGGACTCGACGACGAAGCGGTCGGCCATGCCCGCGTCGGCGGCCGTCTGCGCGAACACGATCGCGGCCATGGGCGACCGGCAGATGTTGCCGCTGCAGACGAAGGAGACACGGAAGGGCGACGGGGCGCCGGCGTCCATGGTCATGTGCACATCATGGCGCAGCCGGGTGACGGGCGCGATGCCCGTCCGTCAGGCGCGACCGCGGCCGCGGAGCACCGGGCGGGCGACGAGCCCGACCAGCCAGGAGACCACCGCGAGCACGAACGCCCCGACGATGCCCCAGCCGAAGGACTCGACCGACAGCCCGAAGCCCAGGGCGGTCGAGACCCCGGCGACGATGAGCAGCAGGACGCCGTTGACGACGAACGAGATGAGCCCGAGCGTCAGCACGTAGAGGGGGAACGCGACGATCCGGATGAGGGTCCCGACCACGGCGTTCACGATCCCGAACACGAGTGCGACGAGCAGGTAGGTGAGGACGGTCTCGACGGGACCACCGTCCCCGAACGAGTCGACCGACACCCCGGCCACGATGAGGGTGGTGAGCCAGAGGGCGACGGCGTTGACGATGAGCCGGACGAGGAACCGCATGAACCCATGATGCCGCGTGCGACCGTTGGCCTGACCCGGTGACCGACCGACCTGTGCACATCCGTCACCTCGGGGGCGCAGCATCGCGGTCCTGCCCGTTGGCCTGACCCGGTGACCGACCGACCTGTGCACATCCGTCACCTCGGGGGCGCAGCATCGCGGTCCTGCCCGTTAGCCTGACCCGGTGACCGACCGACCTGTGCACATCCGTCCTGAGATCGCGGTCCTGCCGCCCTACAAGCAGGGACGCCAGGCCGCGCCGGACGCCCTCAAGCTCTCGAGCAACGAGAACCCCTTCCCGCCGCTGCCCGGCGTGGTCGAGGCCGTGCAGGCGCAGACCGCCTTCAACCGGTACCCGGACGCCACCGCGCTCGCGGTCCGCGCCGTCCTGGCCAACCGCTTCGGCACCACGGTCGACGAGGTCCACGTCGCCCCCGGCAGCGTCGCGATCCTGCACGAGCTGGCGAAGGCGACCTCGGGCCCCGGCGACGAGGTCGTGTACGCCTGGCGGTCGTTCGAGGCGTACCCCGGGGTCGTCACGGTCGCCGGTGCGACGAGCGTGCAGGTGCCGAACCGGCCGGACGGCGGGCACGACCTCGACGCCATGGCGGCGGCGGTCACCGAGCGGACCCGCATGGTGATCGTCTGCACGCCGAACAACCCCACGGGCCCGATCGTCACCGGGCCCGAGTTCGAGGCGTTCATGGCGCAGGTGCCGGCCTCCGTGCTCGTGGTGCTCGACGAGGCCTACGCCGAGTTCGTCACCGACGTCGACGCGGTCCGTGGTCCGGCGCTGCTCGAGCGGTACCCGAACCTGGTCGTGCTCCGGACCTTCTCGAAGGCGTACGGTCTGGCGGGCCTGCGCGTCGGGTACGCGCTCGGACCGGCATACGTCCTCGATGCCGTCCGTGCGTGCGCCATCCCGCTGTCGGTGACGGCGCAGGGACAGGCGGCAGCGCTGGCCAGCCTCGAGCGCGAGGGCGAGCTCCTCGAGCGGGTCGCCGAGCTGGCGGAGCGCCGGGACCGGATCCGCGCCGGGCTGCTCGCCCAGGGCTGGGACGTCCCCGAGGCGCAGGGCAACTTCGTGTGGCTCCCGACCGGTGAGCACACCGCGCTCGCCGCAGAGGCGTTCGAGCACGCCGGCCTCATCGTCCGGGCCTTCGCGCCCGAGGGCATCCGCATCTCGATCGGCGAGCACGAGGCTGTCGCAAAGCTCCTCGAAACCGCGGGTGCCGTTGTGGGACGTCTCACAACGGCGGGTTCCGACCGGCCGGTACGCTGACCGACATGTTGTTCCGCGCCGCGGCTCCTGCGACGACCCCCGTCCAGCTCCTCGACCCCGAGGGCCGGTTCGTGGAGACCGACGAGAACGCCGAACTCGCCGCCGTCGCACAGGCCCTCCCTGACGAGACCCTCCTCGCGATGCACCGGCAGATGGTGCTCACCCGACGCTTCGACCACGCCGCCGGGAACCTGCAGCGCACCGGCCAGCTCGGTCTGTGGGCGCCGAGCCACGGGCAGGAGGCCGCCCAGGTCGGGTCCGCGTTCGCGCTCCGACCGCAGGACCACGTCTTCCCGTCGTACCGTGAGCACGCCGTCGTCCTGCAGCGCGGGGTCGACCCGATGGAGATCATCTCGCTGTTCCGTGGGCAGGCCCACGGCAACTGGGACCCGGACGAGCGCGGCAACACGCACATCTACACGCTCGTCATCGGCGCGCAGACGCTGCACGCCACCGGGTACGCGATGGGCCAGGCGCTCGACGGCGTCGTCGGCACCGGTGACCCGACGGTCGACGAGTGCTCGATCGTCTACTTCGGCGACGGCGCGACCAGCCAGGGCGATGTGAACGAGGCGTACGTGTTCGCCGCGTCGCACACCGCCCCGGTCGTCTTCTTCCTGCAGAACAACCACTGGGCGATCTCGGTGCCGGTGTCGGTGCAGTCGCCGACCCCGCTCGTCGACCGGCCGCGTGGCTTCGGGATCCCGAGCATCCGGGTGGACGGCAACGACGTGCTGGCCTCGTACGCGGCGAGCGTCGTCGCGACCGAGCACGCCCGGACCGGTCAGGGCCCCGCGTTCGTCGAGGCCGACACCTACCGCATCGGTGCGCACACCAGCTCCGACGACCCCACCCGCTACCGGGCCGACGACGAGCTCGCCGGTTGGGTCGCCCGTGACCCGATCACCCGGTCCGAGGCGTACCTCCGCAGCCGCGGCGCGACCGACGCCCAGTTCGCGGAGTTCGACGCCGAGGGCGAGCAGATCGCGGTCGACATCCGCACCCGCACGAACGCCCTCCAGGACCCGCCGATGGAGGCGATGTTCGACAACGTCTACCGTGAGCCGCACCCGCGCATCGACGAGCAGCGCGCATGGCTCCGGGACTACGAGGCCGGCCAGGACGCAGGAGCCCACGCATGAGCACCACCGAGCAGCTCTTCGACTACACGCTCCGGTCGCACCCGGGCGCAGGCGAGGTCCCCGCTGACCCGACCCCGACCCTCCCGATGGCCAAGGCGCTCAACGCCGGCCTGGCGAAGGCGATGGAGGCGGACGACAAGGTCCTGCTGATGGGCGAGGACATCGGTCGTCTCGGCGGCGTCTTCCGCATCACCGAGGGCCTGCAGGACCGCTTCGGCCCCGACCGCGTGCGGGACACCCCGCTCGCCGAGTCCGGCATCGTCGGGACCGCGATCGGGCTGGCGCTCCGTGGGTACCGCCCGGTCATCGAGATCCAGTTCGACGGCTTCGTCTGGCCGGCGTTCAACCAGATCACCTCGCAGCTGGCGAAGATGGCGAACCGGCTGCCGGCGCACATGTCGCTGCCGATCGTCATCCGCATCCCCTACGGCGGGCACATCGGCGCGATCGAGCACCACCAGGAGAGCCCCGAGGCGTACTTCGCGCGCACCCCCGGCCTGCGCGTGGTCAGCCCGAGCACCCCGAATGATGCCTACTGGATGATCCAGGAGGCGATCGCGTCGAAGGACCCGGTGGTGTTCTTCGAGCCGAAGTCGCGCTACTGGCCGAAGGGCCAGGTCGACCTGGTCGACGGGCACGTCCCGATGCACACCACGCGCGTCGCGCGCACCGGCACCGAGGTCACCCTCGTCGGCCACGGCGCGATGGTGGCGACGCTCATGCAGGCGGCCGACATCGCAGAGGCCGAGGGCACGAGCTGCGAGGTCGTCGACCTCCGCTCGATCTCGCCGATCGACTGGGAGCCGCTGCTCGCCTCGGTGCGCAAGACCGGTCGCCTGGTCATCGCGCAGGAGGACTCCGGCTTCATCAGCGTCGGCAGCGAGATCGCCGCGACCGTCGCCGAGCGGGCGTTCTACACGCTCCAGGCGCCGCCGCTGCGGGTCTCCGGCTTCGACATCCCGTTCCCGCAGTCGAAGCTCGAGCACTTCCACCTGCCCGACGCCGACCGCGTCCTCGAGGCCGTGGACCGCGCCCTCGCCTACTGACCCGCACCCGTCCCGTACGACCGAACCCTGCTGAAGGAGCCGACGTGTCCGTCGCCGAATTCCCCCTGCCCGACGTGGGGGAGGGCCTGACCGAGGCCGAGATCGTCCAGTGGCGCGTCGCCCCCGGTGACGAGATCGCCGTGGACCAGGTGCTCGTCGAGATCGAAACCGCGAAGTCGCTCGTCGAACTGCCGTCGCCGTTCGCCGGCACGGTGACCGGGCTGCTCGTCGCCGAGGGCGACACCGTGGAGGTCGGCAAGCCGATCATCCGCGTCGAGTCCGACGCGGCCGCGGCGCCGACGGGAGGCCCGGCTCCCGTCGCCGACGCCGCTCCCGTCGCGCCGACCCAGACCCCAGCACAGGCCCCGACCCCGGCAGTGCCCGCCGCTGCCGTGGCACCCGTTGCTCCGGCACCCGTGGCACCGGTGCCGGCTGCTCCCGCGCCGAGCGCGCAGGCCGCCGCCGTGCCCGCTCCGGCCACCGCCCCCGCGCCGGCCCAGGTCGCCGTCGACGCCGGTGTCGTCGGCACGGACGAAGGCTCCGGGGCCGTCCTCGTCGGGTACGGGTCTGCCACGTCCGCGCCGTCCCGCCGGAAGCCGGGCGCACGCCGGGCCGCAGCGGCCGCCGCCGAGGCGAGCCGGGCCTCCAGTCGGGAGGCCGACCTCGACCTGGTGACCGACGACGGCGAGGCGACCACCGCCGACGCCGTCGCCGCCCAGGGCCGTCGTCCCGCCCGACCGACGATGCCGAGCGCCTCGGCGCTGCAGGTGATGGCGAAGCCGCCGATCCGCAAGCTCGCGAAGGACCTGGACGTCGACCTGACGACCGTCGTCGCCACCGGGCTCGCCGGCGAGGTCACGCGTGACGACGTCATCCGGCACGCCAAGCAGGCCAGCGTCTTCCGCAACATCGAGACGCCCGAGTGGGGTGGCGTCCGCCAGGAGACGATCCCGGTGAAGGGCGTCCGCAAGGCCATCGCGACCGCGATGACCACGTCGGCGTTCACCGCCCCGCACGTGTCGCTGTTCGTGGACGTCGACGCGACCCGCACGATGGAGTTCGTCAAGCGACTCAAGGAGTCGCCGACGTTCGCCGGGGTCAAGGTGTCGCCGCTGCTCATCATGGCGAAGGCCGTGATCTGGGCCGTGCGCCGGAACCGCTCGGTGAACTCGTCGTGGACCGACCGCGAGATCATCGTCCACCACTTCGTGAACCTCGGGTTCGCCGCCGCGACGCCCCGCGGGCTGCTCGTGCCGAACATCAAGGACGCGCAGGACATGTCGCTCCTCGAGCTCGCGAAGGCGATCGAGGAGATGACCCTCACCGCCCGTGACGGCAAGACGTCGCCGGCGCAGATGGCCGACGGCACGATCACGATCACGAACATCGGTGTCTTCGGCATGGACACCGGCACACCGATCCTCAACCCGGGTGAGGTCGCGATCGTCGCGATGGGCACGATCAAGCCCAAGCCCTGGGTCGTCGACGGCGACGTCCGCTCCCGCATGGTGACCACGATCGGCGCCTCGTTCGACCACCGCGTGGTCGACGGTGACGTGGCCTCCCGCTTCGTGCACGACGTCGCCTCGGTCATCGAGGAGCCCGCGCTCCTGCTCGACTGACGAGCCACACCGTCCGCACCGCGCGATCCGGTCCGCGCCGACCCTGCTGGCCGGCACGGTCCGGGTCGCGCGGTCTTGGTGTGCCGTTCACGCCGATGTCGGCGGCGCGGGGGAGGATCAGGGCATGGTCCACCAGCTGCTCATCCCGCAGCAGGAGATCCGGACGGGTCGCCTGGTGCTCACCCCCGTGACGCCCGCGGACATCGACGCGGTGCACGAGCTGTTCTCCGACGCCCGCACGTGGACCCACCTGCCCGCGGGGCGGCACATCGCCCGCGCGGAGACCGAGGACCTCGTCCAGCGGAAGATCGGCGGTCGCGTGCGGCACGGGCTCGGCTCGTGGGCCGTCCGCTCGGCGGAGTCCGGCGTCTTCCTCGGCGTCGGCGGTGTCGACCTCACCGCCGGGGGCGTCTGGAACCTCGGGTACCGGCTCGTCCCGGAGCACCACGGGCACGGGTACGCGACCGAACTGTCGCGCGCTGCCGTCGACGCCGCGCGCGAGCTCCGGCCCGACGTCCCGGTGACCGCCAGGGTCCTCACGAACAACCCGGCGTCCGCGCGTGTGCTGGCCCGGGTCGGTCTGTCGCAGGTGTGGCAGGGACCGACGCGCACGGCTGCCCCGGCCGGTGTCGAGTGCCAGGCGTGGAGTGACCGGGCGCTGTCCCCCGCCCAGCTCGACTGGCTCGTCGACAACGCCTGACGGGCCTCCCGGCCGGTCGGCGAGCACCGAGCCGGCCCGGTCGTCGCGGTCCGGGGGAGGGCCTGCACAGCGCCCACCGGGCCTGGACGACGCCATGCCGTCGTTGGTCCGCTCGGGATGGAACGGTACTGTGAGAGCACTGGTCATGTCCGCACAGGACCACCGCCGCAGCACGAGGAGTCCGTTTGTCCCGCCGCATCACCGAGGGTGCTGAACCGAAGCACCAGCAGCTGCGGCGGATCCTGCTCGACCTCATCACCACGCGGCTCGCACCCGGTGCCGCGATCCCCTCGGAGCGGCAGCTCATCGCCGAGTACGGCGTCTCCCGGATCACCGTCCGGGAGGCCCTGGGGCAGCTCGTCAACGAGGGGCACCTCGAGCGGGTGCGCGGCAAGGGCACCTTCGTCGCGCACCGTCCGATGCAGTCCACGCTGCACCTCGCCTCGTTCACCGAGGAGATGCGGGCGATGGGGCACGTGCCGACGACCGTGGTGCTGGTCCGCGAAGAGCGTGTGCCGCCCGCCGCCACGGTCGCCGCGCTCCGCCTGGCCGAGGGCGAGGCGGCGTACCACCTCAAGCGCCTCCGGATGGCCGACGGTGCGCCGGTCTCGGTCGACGACGCCTGGCTCGCCGCAGCGGTCTTCCCCGGTCTGCTCGACCACGACCTGTCGGGCTCGGTGTACTCCATCGCGGCGGACGTCTACGGGCACCCCATCGACCGGGCGCAGCAGACCGTCGCGGCCAACCCCGCCGATGACGAGGTCGCGACGCTGCTCGGCACCCGGACCGGGGCGCCGCTGCTCGAGTTCGACCGGGTGTCCTACTCGGGCACCCGGCCGGTCGAGCACGCCCGCAGCTGGTACCGGTCCGACCGCTACCGGGTCCAGATGGAGGTCACGGCAGCGCGGGCCATCGCCTGACCCGCCGCGTCAGCAGCCGGTCGTCAGACCTCGAACAGGGCGTCCCCGGCAGCGACCGTGCTGCCGACGGTGTCCTGGGGGACCGAGTCCGGCGTGGAACCGAGCACGACGACCGGCACGACCGGCGAGTAGCCCGCCGCGGTGATGGCGGACGGGTCGAAGCGGACGACGGGGTCGCCGGCCGAGACGGTGTCACCCTCGGTGGCGAGCAGTTCGAAGCCCTCGCCCTTGAGCTTGACCGTGTCGATGCCGACGTGCACGAGGACGTCGGTGCCCGCCGACCCCTGCAGCGCGAAGGCGTGCGGGTGCAGCTTGACGATGGTGCCGTCGACCGGTGCCACCGCGGTGACCGGACCGGTCGTGCCGGAGGGGTCGACCGCGACGCCCGCACCGACGAGCTGCTCGGCGAACACCGGGTCCGGCACGTCGGCGAGTGCGACGACCGGACCGGCGAACGGCGTGCGGACGACCGTCACAGTTCGTCCTGGATGTCCTGCGCGAGGTTGTCGGCGATCGGACCGACGATGACCTGCCAGCCGGTGCCGCCACCGACCACGGCCTGGGCTCCGGCTGCCTTGAGGGCGTCCTTGTCCACCAGGTCGCCGTCCTCGACCTCGACGCGGAGGCGCGTGATGCAGCCCTCGACCTCGTCGATGTTGTCGGTTCCGCCGAGTGCGGCGATGATGTCGGCTGCCTTGATGTCGGCCATCTGTTTCCTCCTCGTTACGGGTTCGCTCACAGGTTGACACGGCCGTCCGTGGTCATCGACACTACGAACTGGTCATGACCGGACAGGACCGGACCTGGCGACACTGCCGAGGGTACCTGCGCCGACCACACGACTCAACTCACCCCGACCAGCTCCACCCGATGACGAGAGGACCGCCGATGAGCACCGCTGCCCCCACGGACGTGCCGGAGAAGAAGACGCCGAAGAAGCAGAGCAGGCTCTTCGCCAACGCCCAGCGGCTCGGCCGCAGCCTCCTGCTCCCGATCGCGGTCATGCCCGCGGCCGGCATCCTGCTCCGACTCGGCCAGTCCGACATGCTCGGCGCGATCCCCGGCTTCGAGCAGGGCGCAACGATCATCGCCGCGGCCGGCAACGGTGTCTTCACCTGGTTGCCGCTGCTCTTCGCGGTCGGCATCGCGATCGGCTGGGCGAAGAAATCCGACGGCACGACGGCCCTCGCCGCGGTCGTCGGCTACATGGTCATGTACCAGGTGTTCGCGGCCATGTCGCCGATCGTGCTCGCCGGCGTCGAGGACGCGAACGGCAACCAGGCCACGATCAACTTCGGGGTCCTCGGCGGCATCGTGATGGGGCTCGTCTCCGCACTGCTCTGGCAGAAGTTCCACCGCACGAAGATGCCCGACTTCCTCGGGTTCTTCTCCGGTCGTCGCCTCGTGCCGATCCTGACCGCGGTCGCCGGCCTCGTCATCGCCGTGCTCATGTCGTTCGTCTACCGCTACTTCGACATCGCGTTGACCGCTGCCGGCCAGGCCGTCGCCGACAACGCCGTCATCGGTGGTGGCGTCTTCGGGTTCGTCAACCGCATGCTCATCCCCGTCGGCCTGCACCAGCTGCTCAACTTCTTCCCGTGGTTCCAGCTCGGCAGCTTCACCACCGACGGCGTCACCTACCACGGCGACATCGCGCGCTTCCTCGCCGGCGACCCCTCGGCGGGCATCTTCCAGGCCGGGTTCTTCCCGATCATGATGTTCGCGCTGCCGGCCGGCGCCCTGGCGATCTGGCGCAACGCCAAGCCGCAGAACCGCAAGCTCGTCGGCGGCATCATGCTCTCGGCCGCGCTGACCTCGTTCGTGACCGGCATCACCGAGCCGCTCGAGTACTCCTTCATGTTCGTGGCGTTCCCGCTCTACGTCATCCACGCGGTCCTCACCGGGACCTCGCTGGCGCTGGTGAACGCCCTCGGCATCAACGACGGGTTCTCGTTCTCGGCGGGTGCGATCGACTACGTGCTGAACTTCGGCAAGGCGGACGGGGCGATCTGGCTCATCCCGATCGGCCTGGCGTACGCGGTCGTCTACTACTTCCTCTTCAGCTTCGTCATCAAGAAGTGGAACCTGCGGACCCCGGGTCGTGAGGACGACACGATCGCCGAGAACTCGATCGACGCGGTCACCAAGCCGTAGTCGCCGGAGCTGCCCTCCGGGAGGCCCGTCACCAGCTGGTGGCGGGCCTCCCGTCGTTCGGTGGACCGTCCGATGCTCGCGCTTTTGACAATCGTTATCACCTGGCGCTAGCGTCCTCGGCATGCACTCCCGCCGCCTCCTCGCCCTGCCGCTCGTCGTCGGCGCCGCCGCGCTCGCCCTGACCGGGTGCGCGACCTCCTCCACCTCGTCGGACGACCGTGGTGACGGTCGGATCCGCGTCGTCGCCTCGACGAACGTCTACGGCTCGATCGTCGAGACCATCGGTGGTGACCACGTCGACGTGACGAGCATCCTGAACGACCCGTCGCAGGACCCGCACTCGTTCGAGTCGAGCGCGAAGACGCAGCTCGCCGTGTCGAAGGCCGACCTGCTCATCGAGAACGGCGGCGGGTACGACAACTTCATGACGACGCTCGCGGAGTCGTCGAACACGGAGGCCGACGTGATCAACGCCGTCGACGTGTCCGGGCTCGACTCGGGCGGCTCCGACGAGTTCAACGAGCACGTCTTCTACAGCTACCCGGCCATGGTGAAGCTCGTCGACGAGGTCGCGAAGCGGCTCAGCGACCTGGACGGCGCGGACAAGAGCACGTTCGCGACCAACGCCGACGCACTGACCGAGAAGCTGCAGGACCTCGAGTCGCAGACCGCGGACATCGAGCAGACCGTCGACGGCGACAAGGTGGCGTACACCGAGCCGGTGCCCGGCTACCTGTTCGACGCGATGGGTCTCGACAACGTGACGCCGGACGACTTCTCCGAGGCGATCGAGGAGGGCGACGACGTCCCGCCGGCGGCGCTCAACGACACGCTCAAGCTCTTCTCGGACGACGACGTCAAGCTGCTCGCCGTCAACGAGCAGACCTCCAGCCCGGAGACCGAGCAGGTGCAGAAGGCCGCCGAGGACGCCGGTGTCCCGGTGGTCGGTGTGACGGAGACGCTCCCGAAGGGGGAGGATTACGTCTCGTGGCAGCAGGCGAACATCGACGCGGTGCAGGCGGCACTGACGAAGTGACGACGGTCCAGGAGCCGACCCGGACCGCCACTGCCGAGCGCAGTGGCGGTCCCGCTGTGCTCGCCCTCCGTCAGGCCGGGCTGTCGTACGGCAGCCGGACGCTCTGGGACGGACTCGACCTGGACGTCGCACCGGGGGAGTTCGTCGCGGTCCTCGGGCCGAACGGGGCGGGCAAGACGTCGCTGCTCCGGACCGTCCTCGGTCAGCAGCGGCTGACGAGCGGCTCGATGTCGTTCCTCGGACGACCGGTCCGCCGCGGGCACCGGAGGATCGGGTACATCCCGCAACAGCGGCTCATGGACTCCGGCACGCCCCTGCGCGCCCGCGACATGATCGCCCAGGGCGTCACCGGTCACCGCTGGGGTGTCCGCCCCGAGCGTCGGGCAGAGCGGGAGCGCATCGAACGGATCATCGACGAGGTCGGTGCGACGGACTTCGCGGACGCCCCCGTCGCGGAGCTCTCCGGCGGCGAACAGCAGCGCACCCGCGTCGGGCAGGCGATCGCCGCCGACCCCGCACTCCTGCTGTGCGACGAACCCCTCATCTCGCTCGACCTGCGGCACCAGCGTGGCGTCACCGAGCTCATCGACCGGCAACGTCGGCAGCAGGGCGCCGCGGTGCTCTTCGTCACCCACGACGTGAACCCGATCCTCGACGTGGTCGACCGCGTCCTGTACATCGCCGGCGGACGATTCCGCATCGGCGCGCCGGACGAGGTCCTCCGCGCCGACGTGCTCAGCGACCTCTACGGCACGCCCGTCGACGTCGTGCGCACGATGGGCCGGATCGTCATCGTCGGCGCGAGTGACGCGCACGACACCGCCGGCGACGGCCACCACCACTGCGAACCCGCCCCGCACGGGGTCGACCCGGACGAGGGGCGGTTCTGATGGACATCTGGTCGACGGTCTTCTCGTTCCAGGACTACGGCGAGCTGCTCGTGCTCGTCCGCAACTCGATCATCGCGGGCGCCGTGCTCGGCGTCGTCGGCGGCCTCATCGGCCCGTTCGTCGTCGCGCGGAACATGCCGTTCGCGGTGCACGGCATCAGCGAGCTGTCCTTCGCCGGGGCGAGCGTCTCGCTGCTGCTCGGCGTCAACGTCGTCAGTGGCTCGGTGGTGGGCTCGCTCATCGCCGCGCTCCTCATCGGCCTGCTCGGCAGCCGTGCCCGCGACCGCAACTCGATCATCGCGGTGCTCATGCCGTTCGGGCTCGGCCTCGGCATCCTCTGCCTCGCGCTCTACAAGGGCCGGGCGGCGAACAAGTTCGGCCTGCTCACCGGGCAGATCGTCGCCGTCGACAACCCGCAGCTCGGGTTCCTCGTCGTCATCTCCGCCGTGGTCGTCCTCGTCCTCGTCGTGATCTGGCGGCCGCTGATGTTCTCGTCCGTCGACCCCGACGTGGCCGCAGCCGCCGGCGTCCCGGTCCGGACGCTCGGGCTCGTGTTCATGCTCGCGCTCGGCCTGGCCACCGCCGTGTCGGTGCAGATCGTCGGGGCACTCCTGGTGCTCTCGCTCCTGGTCACCCCGGCGGCCGCGGCCCTGCGCGTGACGGTCAACCCGGTGCTCGTGCCGCTGCTGTCCGTCGGGTTCGCGGTGACGTCGGTGGTCGGCGGGATCCTGTTGGCACTCGGCGGCGGCCTGCCGATCAGCCCGTACGTGACGACGATCTCGTTCCTCATCTGGGTGGTCTGCCGGGTCCTCGGGGCCCGGAAGGAGCGCCGTGGACGCGACCGGGTGACGGACCGTGAGCAGCACACCGGCGGTGGGACGGGCCTCCCGGCCGCCACGAAGGAAGGAGTCGCAGCATGAACGCCGTGCAGAAGCCACGACGCAACACCTGGCAGCGCGAAGCGGTCCGCGGTGCCCTCTCCGAGACCGAGGGGTTCGTCAGCGCCCAGTCGCTGCACGCGCACCTGCGGGACGGCGGGTCGACGATCGGCCTCGCCACCGTGTACCGGGCGCTGTCCGACCTGGCCAGCGACGGGGACGCAGACTCGCTCCAGCAGGACGGCGAGTCGCTCTACCGGGCGTGCACCACGGACAACCACCACCACCACCTCATCTGCCGAGTGTGCGGCAGGACCGTCGAGATCCAGGCCGACCCGGTCGAGGAATGGGCGCGAGCCACCGCCGCGGCGAACGGGTTCTCGAACGCCAGCCACGTGGTCGACGTCTTCGGCGAATGCGCCGAGTGCACGGCCCGTGCCGCTGTCCGAGGTGGCGCGTAGTCTCCGCGACATGCACGTCATCCTGGTGCCCGGGTTCTGGCTCGACGCGAGCGCGTGGGACGACGTCGTCCCGGTCCTCCGAGCGGCCGGGCACAGCGTCGACGCGGTGACGCGGAGCGGGGCCACGCTCGACGACCAGGTCGCGGACCTCGCCGACCGCCTCGGCGTCGCCCCTGAGCCCGCGGTGCTCGTCGGGCACTCCGGCGCCGGGCCCATCGCCGCCATGGCAGCCGACCGACGCCCGGACCGAGTGCGGCACCTGGTCTACGTCGACACGTTCCCCGGGCCGGAGGGCGGATGCGTCAACGACGAGCTGCCGATCGTCGACGGGCAGGTGCCGCTGCCGTCGTGGGACGTGTGGGAGCCCGCGACCGTGCGCGACATGACGCCGGAGATCCGGGCGGACCTCGAGCGCCGGGCGGTCGCCGAACCCGAGCGGGTGGCCTCGGACCAGTTCCACTACGCCGACCCCGCTCGACACCGGATCCCGGCGACGGTCATCACGTGCGAGATCGCGCCGGACGAACTGGTCGGCATGGTCGCCGACCACCAGGCCTGGGCCGCGGAACTCGTGGCGACCGAGGAACTCGAGATCGTCGGGCTGCACACCGGGCACTGGCCGATGCTCACGGCGCCGCGGGAACTCGGGGCGCTCATCGTGCAGGCGCTCGCGCCGCGTCCGACGGACGGGGTCTAGCCGGCCGTACGCCGAGCGCTGGCCGCCGCCGGCCGCCGACCGTCCCGTCGAGGTCGCACTGTCTGCCGCCGTCCCGGCGGCCCGCCGACCGTTCGTGCGACCTCGGCAGAGCGCGGTCGCGTTCTGTCGTCCGCCAGCTGACTCGTCCGACTGCCGTGTCACCTGTCTGCACCGCCGAAGCGGACACCGTGATCGGCAGGGACGTGCTCGATCAGGGCGCGACGACACGTGGGATCTCGAGCGTCGCGCTGGCGTCCTCGGACGAGTTGCGCCGCAGCTCTGGCGGGTCCGTGGACGGTGTTGCGTTCGGCCCCCCATCACCGGGCATTTTTGCGGGACAGGCATACGGGAATCCCCCGGTCAAGCAGGACACGGGGAAGTTGTCGCGGTTGTCGCCGCCAGCCGTGTACCGGCGGACGACCGGCTTGCGGGACACCGTGCTTGGCTGTCAGACGTGGCAGATAAATCTCGTGGCACTGTGCGTGTCGATGCGGCACTGGAGCACGTGCCCGCCCTCATCCGGTCGGCAGTGGCAGGCATCCCACGGTCCTCGATCACCGACATCGATGACAGCACTGCGGTCGTCACACAACGGTCGGGCGTCCTGATCCCCCGTGCCGAGGTCATCACTCTCGGGTTTCAACCCGCCGAAGACGGTCGGGTGGAGGTTGTGATCTCGGCCGCTCGGCGCGGAGGGCTGGCTGCTCCCGACGCAGTGCCGTCTCAATTCGAGAAGTCTCTCTTGGCGTCGATCCGCACAGCCTCGGAGACGGCGACGCACTAGGCGCGCGTTAGCCGATCCCCTACCGGAACGATCAAGAGCGACCGAGCGAGCGTTCGGTAGCTCACCCTCAATGGGGACGAGGTTGCTTCCTTCGACGCGCCCGTCACTTCGGGAAGGACCATGTCGTCGACGGGGGTGCGGGCTCAGAAGCGCGGCGAACTGCTCCTGCTCCTTCTCCCGTCGGACGAGGGACGTTTCGCTAGAGTGCGCACGAACGGTGGTTGAGGGGGAACATTGGGACGACGTATCAGTGATGGTGGGGGCCGTGCCATCAGGCATGGGCGGTTGCACCGCCGCTCCGCGTGGTCGGGGATCGGCAAGTTGGTCGGCGTCGCCGCTCTCGTGGCGGTCACGAGTGCGACGAGTGTGACGGCGATCGCGGCTGGTTCGCTCAGCGATTCGGTGCAGAGCGTCCATATCGGCCCCGCCGGGAAGCCCGCTACCACCGGTGCGGAGGCTTTGAAAGGCGCAGTCAACTTCGTGATGGTGGGCAGCGACACCCGCCAGGGACAGTCAGAAGCGGCGCAGGGTGACCCGGGGACGTTGAACAATGACGTCACGATGCTGGTTCACATCTCGGCGGACCATCAGCAGATGACAGCCGTCAGCATCCCCCGCGACACCGTCGTTCCGCTCCCGGCGTGTGTCGACACCGACACTGGTCAAACGCTCCCCGCGACTCGGGGCATGTTCAACACGGCGCTTTCCCGCGGAGGGGCTCAGGGCGGGCTCAACTGCGTCGTTGCGGCGGTTGCGAACATCACCGGCGTGGAGGCCGAGTTCGCTGGAATCTTCAAGTTCGATGGCGTCGCCGCGATGTCGGCAGCCGTCGGAGGCGTCGATGTCTGTATCGCCTCACCGATCCACGACCCGTACGTCGGCCTGGACCTCGAGCCGGGCACGCGGACCATCGAGGTCCAGCAAGCGTCCGCATTTCTGCGGAGCCGACACGGCATCGCAACCGGCAGTGACCTCGGCCGGATCAGTAATCAGCAGGTCTTCCTCTCGGCGCTGGCACGGAAGATGCTGGCACCAGGAGGCGCATTGTCCAACCCAGTAACGATGTACAAACTGGCACACGCTGCCCTGTCAAACATGATCGTCAGCGACAACCTCAAGAACGTCGACACGATGGTGTCACTCGCTCTGACACTGAAGGGCATGGACCTGTCGAAGATCCTGTTCGTGCAGTACCCAACGGTTGAGAACCCCGCCGACCCGAACAGGCTCATCGTCGATCAAGACCCCGCACACGCGTTGAACGTCGCCATCCAAACCGACGCGAAGACGAACCTCGATGCCTCCGCTCTCGGCGCCGGGGCAACAACCGACACCAGCAGCGATGAGCCTGCGCCTTCAGCACCGACGCCAGAGCAGCCAGCACCAGAACCAGAACCACCGTCGACCACGAGCTCCTCCGCCCCGGAGCCGTCCTCGTCAACCGACAAGTCGACCAGCCTGCCGTCATCGATCACCGGTCAGAACGCCAGCGAGAACACATGCTCCAAGGGCGCCGGATAGCCACGTCCAACCCTCACGGAGCGCCCGCGACGTTTCCCGCAGACGGATCGACCACCGAACGTCGCCTCGGCCGCTCGTGGTCGTTCCGGTAGGGGATCGTCTATCGGGGCGCCCTGCTTAGCTAGCGCCGAGGTCGGCCGTGTCCCGCTGGACGACCGGTCGTTGAGACGACCGGTACTGTGTCGTCGCGGTCGCCCGACTGCTCGAATCAGGGGAAGCTGCTGGCCATGTCTGACGCAATCGAGGCGCGGCTCGACGCGATCTTTGCCGCACGGAACCGCGAGGACATGCGACCGACCATCGACGCGCTGCTTCCCATCTACAACGAGCACCCGGAGAACCCTCGGGTCCTCTACGAGCTCGGTGGCGCGTACGACACGGCGGGTGACGAGGCGACGGCGCTCAGCTACTACGAGCGAGCGATGGAAAGAGGACTCGCCGGAGACGTCCGACGCCGCTGCTACGTCCAGTACGGGAGCACCCTCCGGAACCTCGGCCAGATCGACGACTCTTTACGGGCCTTCGCGCGGGCGCGGGCTGAGTTCCCTGAGTCCGTCGCTCTCGGAGCCTTCGAGGCCCTGACGTTCCACGCCGATGGCCGGCCGAACACCGCACTCGCGAGCCTGCTCGTGCTCCTCGCGGAGCACGTGCACGCCCCGGAGCTCGACCGATACAAGCCGGCCTTGCGCGGCAACGCCGAATACCTTGCCTCGCTGGACGCAGGAGACGACGCCGCTCACTCGGACGCCCGATAAGGGATTGATCGCCGGGCACCCTTGAGCGCAGTCGCACTCGACTGCTGCTGATCAAGACGTAACCTGCACCTCGGCCGGCGGTCCGGCAACCAGCGCGTCGTTGAGGTCCGCCAAGGTGTCGAGTCGGAGGTCCGCGAGACGTGCTTCCGGCCGTTCAGCGTGAAGGTGACCCCACGGGCCCCTTCGGATGAACGCAGTCCGCATGCCGGCAGCGCGTGCAGGTAGGACGTCGTTATCGAGCCGGTCACCGACGTAGAGGATCGACCCGGCATCAAGGCCTGCCTCCGCGATGACGCGAGCGAAGAACTCGGGTGAGGGCTTCTCCACGCCCCACGCCGCGGAGGATGCCAGGAAGTGTGGTGAGAAACCGGCCGCGCGCAGCTGCGCCTCCACTCCCGCCGGCTGGTTCCCTGCGATGCCGACGACGAGGCCGTGCTCGATGGCCGCACGAAGGCACGGCAGTGCGTCGGGGTAGAGGTCCGCTTCCTCAATTCGCGCGCGCCCCGCGGGCTTCTCGACGCCGAGGAGCGCCCATACTCGGCGGTGGTCTTCACCGCGCGCGATCAGCGCACCGAGCGCTCCCATCAACGTGAAGGGTGTGACGGCCGCCGCTTCCGCTTGTGCGGACCAGGCGCGCGTCTCGTCGACGAGCGTCTCGCCGACGTCGAAGACGATGGCGAGGACGCCTGCGGGTAGTTCGATCGGCACGAGGCGATCCTCCCATCCGAACGGGCTCCTCCAGCGATCCACCAGGTGAGCAACCGCGTCCGGTAGCCCATCCTCTACCGAAGCGCGTCATCGTCGGTGTTCTGCGACCAGACGTACTCAATGTCTTCGATCGAATCTGCTCTGTAGACGTAGACGAACTCGAGGGGCGTGTCGCCGGTGTTGCGGATGCCGTGCTCGTGGTCCGACGGGATGTATGCCGCTGACCCTGCGCGAACTTGGTGCTCCTGACCGTCGAGCGTGACGACTCCAATGCCAGTGACAACCTGGTAGATCTCCGGTGCCTCGTGCCGATGGAGGCTCAGCCAGCCCCCGGGTTCGACGAGCGCGACACCTGAGCACAGATCAGTCGTCTCCGTGACGCCGTCCCCGATCGGCGTGCGGAACGAAATCCTTCCACGGGCGTCGTCCCAGACCTCTTCTTCTGCGTCGGTGAGGTGGCGGACTGTGGGAGTGGATGACATGTCTCCACCATCCTCGGGAGGTTCTAACAGAAGCCGGAGCCAATGCGTCCGCTGACCCATCCTTCAACGAGAGGCCGTCTGATCTGCTTTGCTACGAGCATGAGACCAACGCTTCCTCCCCGTGCCATCGGCCTCGCGGGCGGTGCTGGAACTGTAACGGCTGGGCTCCTTCTCGCACTCTTCGGCGCACTTCTCGGGCGAACGGGCTTGGTCCCCGTCGGCTTCGTTGTGGTCGGGATCGGTCTGATGCTCCTCCTCGTGGGGGCGATCGGCTTCGCGCTACACGGTTCTGTCCGAGCGGAACTCGCTCGTCGAACTTCCGAAACCGGAGCTCAGGACTAGATACACGCGATGACCGTGCAAGCAACAACGCAATTGAACGAGAAGTAGCATGCGACGCTCGGGTGCGATCTTCATGGTGGTCTTCGGCGTCATTCTGTTGGGAGTCGCGGCCGGCTTCATGCTCACCAATGAGCCCCTTGAGCCGATTGGGCGCTCAGGCCTGCCAGCGGTGGTGTTGGCAGTGTTCTCTGCCATCACCGGGATGGCGGCGATCGTCTACGGGATTCGCGGACTCCGTGGCTCTGGGAGTGCTCGCTGATGCCTCAGGGCACGCAAGGCGTCATCGGCTGCATGCTGTAAACGCCTCGTCGGTCGACGACTGCGAGTAGACCGCCTCCCGATCCGTCCGCTGAACGATCCTTGGGTTCAGCTGGTCGTTGCAACACCACCGTGAATCGGAGCGTTGCAGATGGGATCGAGGCTTGAACATCGTGCGCGGGAAGCGCGGTTCTGGGAGCTATTGAGACAAGGTCTCGGGCGGACGGCGGCCTGTGATGCTGTCGGCGTGGATCGACGTCAGGGATACCGATGGGCCAAAGCAGCCGGCGGGCGGAACCCGTTCGCGCACAAGCCGCGCTCGGACAGGTACCTGAGCCAGGAGGAGCGGCTGCAGATCGCAGACCTGCGCCTCAACGGTGCCAGTGTGCGCGCGATCGCGAAAGCCGTCGGCCGGGCACCATCGACGATCAGTCGCGAGCTCAGCAGAAACGCTGCAGCTGGTGGGAACTACCGGCCGTACTCGGCAGAGAAGCAGTGCCGAGTCCGAGCGCGGCGCCCGAAACCGAGAAAGCTGGACCGGGTCGAGCTTGCCCTGCAGGTGGAGTTGCGGTTGGTGCGGAACTGGTCCCCGGAGCAGATCCGTGATGACCTGGCCAGGACGTTCCCTGACCGGCCGGAGATGCACGTGTCGCACGAGACGATCTACCAGTCCCTGTTCGTGCAGGGCCGCGGGCACCTGCGCGCTGACCTGCACAAACACCTCCGCACCGGCCGCGCCCTCCGCCGGCACCGGGGTGAGCCGCGGCGGGCGTCGTGGTCGAAGATCCGCGACATGATCCTCATCAGTGAACGCCCCGCTGAGGCCGACGATCGGGCCGTGCCCGGTCACTGGGAAGGGGACCTGATCGTCGGGATCAACGCAAGGAGCGCGATCGGCACCCTCGTAGAACGCACCACCCGCTACGTGATGCTGCTGCACCTACCGAACGGGCACAGCGCCGACGCAGTCCGCGACGCAATGATCCCCACCATTCAAACCCTGCCCGAGCATCTGCGTCGGTCGTTGACGTGGGATCAGGGCACCGAGCTTGCCCGGCACAAAGACATCACTCTCGCCGCGGACTTGGCGATCTACTTCTGCGACCCGCACAAGCCCTGGCAGCGGGGCTCGAACGAGAACACCAACGGTCTGCTCCGGCAGTACTTCCCCAAGTCCACCGACCTCAGCGTCCACACCCCGGAACGGCTCCGCGAAGTCGCCGCGGAACTCAACGGACGACCCCGTAAGACGTTGAACCATATGACCCCGGCTCAAGCGTTCCAGCAGCTACTGTCGGACCCGAAAAAACCACCCGTTGCAACGACCCCTTGAAACCGCCATCGGCTATCGAGACGAGTCGTCGCCCTTCGTGCTTCGCGCTTTCAAGAGCCCTTCCACGACCCAGCAGCCGACGCCGATCGCGATCAAGACGATGACGATCCACACCGGTATCGGTTGATCAGTCGCCGCGGTGCCGGCGAACAGTCCGGTGCCGAGCAGCACGAGGAACAGGCCCACTCCGCCGACGAGTGCAGCTCGCACCCTCGAGCGGCCTGCGCCTTCTGGTCGGGGAAGGCCGAGGGAGTCGAATTCGCGGCGCATGCCGCGGAGCATACGGCTCGCTGGTTACTGAAAGACCCGTGGCCGCCGGGACCGATAGACAAGGAGCTACTTCGGACTCCACGCCCGCTGAGGGATTGCCTACCGGGCATGGAGTCAGAGGCCGCGTCTGGCTTGCCATCGGTTGATGAGAAACACGACGATGCCGAGCACGGCGAGCCCGAGGCCGATAAGCATCTGCGCGGGGCTACCGCCGTGTGCAAGGTCGATTCCTCCCCGTACCGACTGAATGAGGCCGACAGTGACCGCCACCCACGGAAGGACGTCGCGCAACGGTTTGGGGCGCAGAGTCCGGAACCGTCTCGGCGTCTCGTTCGCTTCCTCACGCCCATCGCTCATGAGTGTCAGCCTCCCAGATCACGGATGACGCCGCCCGGTAGACGATCGGCTACCGGGACGGGGCGGTCTGAGTATCGAGACCACTCAGCGATTACGGTGATCGCGTGAGCACCTTGCTTTCCGTGGCGGATCTGACGCGGCTACTCGACCCCATGTTCGACTCCATGCTCACTCCTCGCGAACGTCAGACGCTCACCGTTCGGGTCGAGCGAATTTCTGATGGGCATGAGCTCTTCGACTCCGACATCCTGGAGAGCGGTTCGGCCTGGCTTCGCTGGGCAGTGTTCGGCGAGGACGGGGGCTCCGGAGCGTTGCAGCTGGCTGGCGACACCCAAGAGATGGTGCTATCTGTCCAGAGTGATCTTCAGGACTTCCTCGCAGAGACCACGTTTGCCTGGGGTGAGCTTCGCGAGCCGAAGGACCTGGCCTAGTCAGCATCTGTCTGCCTGGCCGGTAGTTGATCGTCGACTGGGACTGCTTCGTGCGGACGACGGCGTCTGCCGTGCCAGGCTGGCCGGGTGATTCTGCTGACCGAAGCCGTGCGCGGAGCGTGGCTCGTCGAGCGAGCCGGCCAATGGGCGACTGTTGGCGGTGTGGCTGGCACGGGCTTCGAGGCGTACGCGCGGCTGCTGCACCCGTTACAGGCGCACCGTACCGACCCGAACGCGACCGATGAGCGGGGCGTTGCCCTCACCGTTGAGTCCACGCGTTGGCGGTGGGCTGAGGTCGCGCGCCGAAACGGCCGGGTGATGCATCCCCTTGTGCAGTGGTTCGCCTCAGCGACAGCGAGCAGACGAGAGATTGGCCGGACGGATGGAGCGTCGGTCAGTCCGACGACGGATGGTTCGACCCCCAGGATCTCGCGGTCCTGACCACGCACCTGCGGGTCGCGACACGGACGCCGGACGACCTGATCGTCGGAGCGTGGGAAGGCACCGGCAACCCGCCCTGGGCCGAGGGCGGTCGGAACGAGCTCGCGCGCGCTCGCATGCAGATGCCCTGGCCCGGTCGAGACATGTGGTTGTTCAGCTCGAGCTTGAGCGAGCTTGCGGACCTGACGTGGGCGCAGCGCACTGTCCCGGGGTGGGAATGCAGCCGTCCCGGGCAGGAAGGGCCTTACACGTCACTGATCTGGCCCGAGGATCACGCCTGGGTCGTCGCCTCGGAGGAAGACTGGGACTCGACGATCGTCGCTGGCTCGCGCACGCTCGTTGACGGCATCCTCGCGGACGACCGCTACGAGGCCTTCGAGGTAGACGAGGGGGACGACCTGAGCTGGGACGGCGATCTCCTCAACCCCCGCCAACCGCCGCGACCGGGTTCGTGAATTGGCCAGACGCCGGGTGACGATCCCTTCCGGAACGCTCCCTGCGCCCTAGTGTCGGGGCATGTTCGGTGCCCTCCGGTACCTTGCATCCAAGGTGCGGGTATGTCTCACATGCTGGTGAGCAGCGCCGCACTGCTGCTCGAAGCAGGAGCTCGCCGTCACCCGCTCCGGCCGGACTGCGCGGTCCCGGACCTCCCCGCGGCACCGCCCGCGTAGCCTCCGGCCCGTGGACCTTCAGGCATGGACGAGTTGGGCGGGAGCGGACGACTACAACGTCGCCCGCTTCGTGCTCCAGCGCGGGGTGGCGGCGATCGCGTGCCTGGCGTTCCTGTCCGCGATCGCCCAGTTCCCGGCACTCCTCGGCGAGCGTGGCCTGTTGCCCGTCCCACGGTTCATGGAGCGGCGGTACGCGCAGACCCTGCCCGTCGTGTGGCGGTGGTGGCGCTACACCGACCGACGGCTGCGGATCCTCGCGGCTGGCGGCGCCGTGCTGTCGGCCAGCATCGTCGTCGGTCTGCCGCAGCGGGGGCCGGCATGGGTGCCGGTGCTCTGCTTCCTGCTGCTGTGGCTCGCCTACATGTCGATCTCGGACGTCGGGCAGACGTTCTACTCGTTCGGGTGGGAGTCGCTCCTGCTCGAGTCCCTGTTCGTCGTCGCGTTCCTGGGGTCGGACGAGGTCGCACCGCCGATCGTCGTCCTCATCGCGGTCCGCTGGCTGGTCTTCCGGCTGGAGTTCGGCGCGGGCATGATCAAGATGCGGGGGGACCGGTCGTGGCGGGACCTGACCGCGTTGTACTACCACCACGAGACGCAGCCGATGCCGAACCCGATGTCGCGGACGGCGCACCTGCTGCCCCGGCCGGTGCACCGCCTCGAGACCCTGGGCAGCCACGTCGTCCAGCTGGGGGTCCCGTTCCTGCTCTTCGCCCCGCAGCCGGTCGCCTCGATCGCCGCGGCACTGGTCCTGCTCACCCAGGCGTGGCTCGTCGTGACGGGGAACTTCGCCTGGCTCAACTGGATCACCCTCGTGCTCACCTTCGCCGCGATCGACGACCGGTCGATCGCGGCGGTGCTGCCGTTCCTCCAGGGCGTCGCGGAGGCCGGACCGACCGCGACGCCGGCGTGGTTCGTCGGCCTGACGGTCGCGGTCGGCCTGCTGCTGCTCGTGCTGTCCTGGCCGTCGGCGAAGAACCTGGTGTCCCGGCGGCAGCTCATGAACGCGTCCTTCAACCGCTGGCACCTCGCCAACGCCTACGGCGCCTTCGGCAGCGTGACGCAGGAGCGGGACGAGGTGATCGTCGAGGGGACCCTCGCCGAGGTCCCGGACGAGGACGACTGGCTGCCCTACGAGTTCAAGGGGAAGCCCGGTGATCCGCGCCGCCGTCCGGCCCAGTTCGCGCCGTACCACCTGCGGCTCGACTGGCTGATGTGGTTCCTGGCGCTCGGGGCCGACGACGGCTGGTTCCGGGTGTTCGTGCTCCGGTTGCTCGAGGCGGACCGGAGGACGCTCCGGCTGCTCCGGCACGACCCGTTCGACGGGCAGCGGCCGCGGTGGGTGCGGGCGCGGATGTTCCGGTACCGGTTCGCCACCCGGGCGGAACGACGCGCGACCGGGCTCTACTGGATCCGCCAGGAGCGCGGATTGCTCCTGCCGCCGTCGGGCCTGCGCCACTGAGGCGGTCTGGCAGCCGCCGATGCGGCCCGGCCGCCGCGGACGCCGTTGCGCACGGGAGGCCCGGCTTGCGACGCGCCCGAGGGTCGCGTAACGTGGGTGGCTGGTTCTCCGCGCCTGCGCGGAGCGCCCGTTGTTCTGCCCTCCGACCGTCGCGAACGCCGCGGTCGCGTGGTACCGGATCCGAGCCTCCAGGCCCGGATGCGCTGGCCCAGGTCGACTCGTCGACCGGACCGCCGCCGGTCTGGGCGGCGCGCACAACCCCCTCGCTCAGCCACTCCGGTGGTGCAGCGCGTGCGTGCCAGGCAAGTGACCTTGGGTGCAGCCGATCGGCTGCACGGTATTCATCAGGAGGAAACCATGGCTGCAGTGTGCCAGGTGACCGGCGCCGTTCCCGGCTTCGGTCACAACATCTCGCACTCGCACCGTCGGACGAAGCGTCGCTTCGACCCGAACGTGCAGAAGAAGACCTACTACGTGCCGTCGCTGCGTCGTAACGTGACGCTCAACGTCAGCGCCAAGGGCATCAAGGTGATCGATGCTCGTGGCATCGAATCCGTCGTGGCGGGCATCCTCGCCCGTGGGGAGAAGATCTGATGGCGAAGAAGGGTCAGGACATCCGTCCGATCATCAAGCTTCGTTCCACCGCGGGCACCGGGTTCACCTACGTGACCAAGAAGAACCGCCGGAACAACCCCGACCGTCTCGTGCTGAAGAAGTACGACCCGGTGGTCCGCAAGCACGTCGACTTCCGTGAGGAGCGCTAGGCCATGGCGAAGAAGAGCAAGATCGCGAAGAACAACCAGCGCGCCGTCATCATCGAGCGCTACGCCGAGCGTCGCCTCGAGCTGAAGAAGGCCCTCGTGGACCCGAACGGCACCGACGAGTCCCGCGAGGCCGCCCGTGTCGGCCTGCAGAAGCTGCCGCGCGACGCGTCGCCGGTCCGCTACCGCAACCGCGACGCCATCGACGGCCGCCCCCGCGGTCACCTCGGTGAGTTCGGCATCAGCCGTGTCCGGTTCCGCGACATGGCCCACCGTGGTGAGCTCCCCGGCATCACGAAGAGCTCCTGGTAAGCACCAGTCCCGCCGACGCCCCCGTGACCTCCCGAGGTCGCGGGGGCGTCGTCGTTGTCCGGCGCGCGTCATCCGTGGACGGCGGACAGCGACAACGGTCGTCACACGGGTCACAGCAGCCCCTCCCGTTGCTCGACAGGCCCGGAAAACCGGGCGAGTCGACGAAGAACGACGGAACCGGCTGGTAGGTTCATCACCGGTTCCACGGGCCCTCGGCCCGCTGGGCCCGCAGCACGGGGCAACCGTCCCGCAACATCCGGACGTTCCGCGTCCGACCCATACGCAAGAAGTCCGAGGAGGACATCCAATGGCTGACAAGTCACTGAACCGCACCGAGCTCGTCGCTGCCGTCGCCGCCGAGTCCGGCCAGAGCCAGGCCACCGTCAACGGCGTCGTCGACGCGCTCTTCGCCGTCGTCGGCAAGTCCGTCGCGGACGACACCAAGGTCACGATCCCCGGCTGGATCGCCTTCGAGAAGACCCACCGCGCCGCGCGTACCGGCCGCAACCCGCAGACGGGTGAGGCCATCGAGATCGCCGCGAGCGACTCGGTCAAGGTCAGCGCCGGCAGCAAGCTCAAGGCAGCCGTCAAGTAAGACCGCTCAGCTCCACGGAAGGGACGGCGTCCGCGCCGTCCCTTCCGTCGTCCCCGCCGGGCCCTCGCCACCGTCCAGAGACGCCCCTCGGCGTTCCCGGAGCGCCCGGGGCACCGCCTAGGCTTGACGGGTGAACCGCATCGCGCGCATCGCCGGCCCCGGCGTCCTGCTGCTCGTGGCGTTCGTGTCCCTGCTCGTGGCGCTCGTCGTCGGCGGTGGTGCCGACGCCGCCCTCATCGCCGACCCCGGGGCGGTGGTCCGCTTCGGGCTGCCGCTCACCCGCATGCTCGTCGACCTGTCGGCAGCGGCGACCATCGGCGGGCTCGGCCTCGCCACGATCGGCCTGTCGCGGACCGCACCCGAATGGGACCGGGCCGTCGACGTCGCCGCGGGCGCTGCCGGTGTGTGGACCGTCACGTCCGCCGTCACCACGTTCTTCACCTACCTCAGCGTCGCGGGTGGGGCCGTCAGCCTCGACGCCGGCTTCGGGCAGTCGATGGGCGTCTTCCTCACCGGGACCGACCTCGGTCTCGCCTGGCTCACCACCGTGCTCGTCGCCGCCGTCGTCACGGTGCTGTGCTTCGCCGTGCGGTCGCGCGGGATGGTCGCCCTGACCACGGCCGTGTCGCTGATCGGCCTCGTCCCGCTCACCCAGCAGGGCCACGCCGCGGGGACCGCCAGCCACGACGCCGCGGTCACCGCGCTCGGGCTGCACCTCGTCGGTGCGGCGCTCTGGGTGGGCGGACTCGTCATGCTCGTCCTCGTGCGCGACGTCCTGCCGGGTGCGCGCCTCGCCGCCGTGGTCGGCCGCTACTCCAGCGTGGCACTCGGCTGCTTCGTGCTCGTCGCCGTCTCGGGCGTCGTCTCGGCCCAGATCCGCCTCGGGGCGTTCGACGAGCTCGGCAGCCCCTACGGCGTCCTCGTGCTCGTCAAGGTGGGCGCCATCATCGTGATGGGGATCATCGGGGCGGTGCACCGCCGCCGGGTCATCGCCGCGCTGACGACCGCGCCCGCACGGGTCCGGCCGTTCTGGACGCTCGTCGTCGTCGAGCTCGCGGTGATGGGCGTCGCTTCCGGCGTCGCCGCCGCACTCGGCCGGACCGCGACGCCCGCCGGGCAGCTGGCGCTGAGCAAGACCAGCGACCCGACGCCCGCCGAGGTCCTGACCGACGATCCGCTCCCCACCGCGCCCGGCCCGTGGGGTTGGTCGACGAACTGGAACATCGACCTCTTCTGGCTCATGGCCGCGGTGCTGCTCGTCGCCGCCTACGCCGCGGTGGTCGTCCGGCTGCGCCGCCAGGGACGAACGTGGCCGGTCGGCCGCTCCGTCGCCGCCGGCATCGCGGTCGTGGCGCTCGTGGTCGCGACCTCCGGCTCCCTGCACACCTACGACCGGTACCTCGTGTCGGCGAACGTCGGCGCGCACGTGCTGCTCGGGCTCGTCGTGCCCGCCCTCGTCTGGGCCGCGGCTCCGGTGCAGCTCATCCGTGCCGCCGTCCGGCCGCGCACCGACGACAGCGCCGGGGTCGCCGAGTGGACCACGGTCTTCGTCGACAACGCCGTGGTGCGGTACCTCGTCCAGCCGTTCCCCGCGTTCCTGCTGCTCGCCGGCGTCTGGTGGGGCCTGTACGCGACCGACGTGCTGCGCTGGTCCGTCAGTGACGCCATGGGCCGCACGGTGGTCGACCTCGTCCTCGTGCTCGTCGGGCTCCTGGCCCTCCCGACCCTGCTCACGCCGATCACCATCGGCGCCCGTCGTCCGTCGACCGCGGCGTTCCTGGTGCGGGTGGCCGGTGCGGTCGTCGTCGCCGCGGGCACGGTGTCGCTCGGGATCGCCATGCAGGGACCGCTCGGGCTGCTGCAGGCGTCCTGGTTCGGGGCGATGGGCCGCACCTGGGGCCCGGACCCGCTCGTCGACCAGGCACGCGGCGGGACGGTCCTGATCGTCGCCGGCGTGCTCGTGGTCGTCACCGTCGTGGTGGTCGGACTCGTGCGAGTGCGGCGTCAGGACGAGGCTGGCGGCAGCGCTGCGGTGGACGCGGCCACGGGCCTCCCGGTCGCCGCCGCTCCGGCCGGTGTCGATGACGGCGTGCCGAGCGGGTCGAGCGCACCGTGAGCGTCGAGCTCTCCGCCGAACAGCGGGCGGTCTTCGAGTACATCGAGTCCACCCGCGACCACGTCTTCATCACCGGACGCGCGGGCACCGGCAAGTCGACGCTGCTCAACCACCTGTCGTGGAACACCGAGAAGCAGGTCGTCATCTGCGCCCCGACCGGTGTCGCCGCGCTCAACGTCGGCGGGCAGACCATCCACTCGCTGTTCCGCCTGCCGATCGGCCTCATCGCCGACGCCGAACTGCAGCAGGGGCCCGACACCCGCAAGCTCCTCAACACCATCGACACCCTGGTCATCGACGAGGTCTCGATGGTGAACGCCGACCTGCTCGACGCGATGGACCGGGCGCTGCGGAAGGCACGCGGTCGGCGGTCCGAACCGTTCGGGGGCGTCCAGGTCGTCATGTTCGGGGATCCGTACCAACTCCCCCCGGTCCCGGGCGACGGCGACGAGCGCGCGTACTTCACCGACCACTACCGGTCGATGTGGTTCTTCGACGCGAAGGTGTGGCTCGAAGCCGAGCTGCACATCATCGAGCTCGCCACGGTGCACCGTCAGCGTGACGACGCCTTCGCCGCGATGCTCACCGCGGTCCGGCACGGGCGGGTCGCCGCGGACGTCGCCCAGCAGCTCAACGACGCCGGAGCCCGCCCCGCCCCGGACGACGCGATCACCCTGGCGACGCGGAACGACACCGTGGCCCGCATCAACAAGGCGGCCCTCGAACGACTCCCCGGCAAGGTGAAGACGGCCAGGGCGGACGTCAACGGCGACTTCGGTGGGCGCACCTTCCCGGCTGACGAAGCGCTCGAGTTGAAGCCCGGCGCACACGTGATGTTCCTCCGCAACGACCCGGACCAGCGCTGGGTGAACGGGACCCTCGGCATCGTGCGGAGCATCCGGGACACGGTGTGGGTCAGCGTCGACGGTGAGGACTTCGAGGTGCAGCCGTCCGTGTGGGAGAAGTTCAAGTACTCCTACGACCCGGACAAGAAGGAGCTCAAGAAGGACACCGTGGGGGAGTTCCAGCAGTTCCCCCTCCGGCTGGCGTGGGCGGTGACGATCCACAAGTCGCAGGGCAGCACCTACGACCGTGCGGTGGTCGACCTCGGCAACCGGGTGTTCAGCGCCGGGCAGACGTACGTGGCGCTGTCGCGGTTGACGTCGCTCGACGGGCTGTACCTGACACGGCCGCTCCGTCCGGCGGACATCATCGTCGACCTGGACGTGCGTCGGTTCATGTCCGAGTCACCCCGGGTCGTGGCGACCCAGCTCGAGGCGGCGAAGCCGGCCCACGCGGACGCGCCGGGTGGGGCGGAGGACCCCGCCGACTCCTGACGGTGACGCGCACGGGGACGGGGACGTGCGCGAGCTGTGACGCGCTGCACGACCACTCCGGGACGGCTGCCGCCGCCGCGCCCACGGGCCTCCTGTCGGCGCGCCCACGGGATCTCGGCGGCGCTGTCGCGCCCACCGCCCTCCCGGCAGTGCTGCTCGCCGCGTCGCCGCCCCGGACACCACGACGCCCGCCTGCCGGACCGGCAGACGGGCGTCGGGAGGGCTCGGGGAGCGTCAGGCGCGCGCGCCGGCCGCCCGCAGGGCGCGGAGGTTCTCCTTGTCGGCGCCGAGTGCGGTGAGCACCAGGACGACGCCGACGACGGCGTGGAAGACGTTGTCGGTCGTGTTGAGTGCGAGCACGTTCGCCGAGGTGTTCGAGAACACGAAGCCGTAGACGGCGAGGACGAGCAGCACGACGCCGATGACGAGGTTCACCGCGCGGGACCCGATCGTGTTGCCGAGGCCCACGATGAAGAACGCGGCCGCGAGGAGCGCCCAGATCGCACACAGTGCCGGGTTGAGCATGAAGGAGTTCCAGAGGAACCCGCCCTCGCGGCTGAAGAACGCGCCGCCGTTGTCCTGCGCGAAGAAGAAGCCCAGGAAGCCCCAGATCGCGAACAGCGTGCCGGCGGTCATCGCCAGGGCGCGGTTCGGCGAGGCGGTGATGCCCGGTTCCTTGATGGCCACTTCGGTCTCCTCTTCCTGCGCGACGATCGCGCTGTACGGCTGCCCGCCGTCTCGCAGCTGTGCACCGGCCCGACCGGAGCTGGCCCGACCGGAGCCGGCCCGACCTGTGTCACGCTGTCCGGACACCTGCTGCAGGACGGCCGTGGCCTTGCTCCGGAGGCTGGTGTTCCCAGCTCCCGACGAGTGCTGCAACGGTATCGTGTCGGGCCCCGAGCGACCCAATCGCTTCCCGCCCACCAGACGGATGACGAGACCGACCACCATGACACCGAGGAGGACGATGCCCGTGATCCGGACCCCCGAGCGCACCGCCCCGGAGTCCCGTGACGAGGGACGTGGACGTGGACCGAGCGTGTCCCGGAGGTTCCGGTGGGCGCTGCTCGCGGCTCTGGGGTTCGTGATCGTGCCTTCCGTCTACGCGGTCGCGGTGTTGACGCCGGCGGGGCAGCGGATCGAGGACGCCGCGCTCGGCGGTGTCCGCGAGTCCGACCTGTTCGGGTCGGACACCGCCCTCAACGTCATCTCGGTGCCGGTGATCCTGCTGTTGGTCGTCGTGATCGCCGCCGTCGCGTTCGCACGCAGGCGGCTCGCCGTGGGGCTCGGAGCGGGCTTCGTGGTGCTCGCGTCCGCGGCCACCTCGACGTTGCTCAAGCGTATCGCCGAGCGCCCGGAGATCGCTCAGTCGACGACGCCGAACTCGTTCCCGTCCGGCCACGCGACGATCGCACTCGCCGCGTCGTTCGCCGTGCTCATGGTCACGCCCCGACGCTTCCGGCCGGTCGTCCTGGTCGTGGGCGCCGTCTACGCGGTGTTCGTCGCCAACCAGACGGTCGTGTACGGGTGGCACCGCGTGAGCGACATCGTCGGCGCGTGTGCGGTGGCGCTGTTCTGGCTCGGGCTCGTCCGGGCCCTCGGACCCCAGGTGGACCGGGGTGTCCGAGGGGACCGCGACGGCCGACGTGGCCCGCGTCGGGTGGTGACGGTGGTGCTCCTCGTCGCGGTCGGGGCGGCGCTGGTGGTCGGTGTGGTCGCGCTCCTGGTCGGCACGGCGGGGGACGGGGACCACGACGCCATGCTGTTGGCGGGGCGGATGGCCTCGTCCGCGAGTGTCCTCGCCGCCATCACGGCGGTGTGGCTGGCGGACGGCATGCACCACGTGCCGCCGACGACGAGTGCGTCGGCGCCTCCGGTCCGCGTCTGACGCTCGCGGGAATGCCACGGCCTGCGCTACGTTGGACCCATCAGGTCGATGCAAACGCATCGACCGGAACGAGCCAGAGACAGACGAGGCGGCGCATCATGCAGTTCGGGATCTTCACGGTCAGTGACGTCACGACCGACCCCACCACGGGAACCACGCCGGACGACACCCAGCGCGTCCGCGACATCATGACCATCGCGCAGCACGCCGACCAGGCCGGGCTCGACGTCTTCGCCACCGGCGAGCACCACAACCCGCCGTTCGTGGCGTCGAGCCCGACGACGATGCTCGGCTACCTCGCCGGTGTGACGAAGGACATCACCCTCTCCACGTCGACGACCCTCGTCACCACGAACGACCCGGTGCGCATCGCGGAGGAGTACGCGATGCTCCAGGTCATCTCCGACGGCCGCATGGACCTGATGATGGGCCGCGGCAACACCGGCCCGGTCTACCCCTGGTTCGGTAAGGACATCCGCCAGGGCCTGAACCTGGCCGTCGAGAACTACGCGCTCATCCGCCAGCTCTGGGAGAACGAGGTCGTGAACTGGCAGGGGCAGTTCCGCACGCCGCTGCAGGGCTTCACCTCGACCCCGCGTCCGCTCGACGGCGTCGCGCCCTTCGTCTGGCACGGCTCGATCCGCACCCCGGAGATCGCCGAGCAGGCCGCCTACTACGGCGACGGCTTCTTCCACAACAACATCTTCTGGCCGATCCAGCACACCGAGCAGATGGTCGGCCTGTACCGCCAGCGCTACGAGCACCGCGGTCACGGTCGTGCCGACCAGGCGATCGTCGGGCTCGGCGGACAGTTCTTCGCGAGGAAGAACTCGCAGGACGCGATCGACGAGTTCCGCCCCTACTTCGACAACGCCCCGGTGTACGGACACGGGCCGTCGATGGAGGACTTCACGACCCAGACGCCGCTCACCGTCGGTTCGCCGCAGCAGGTCATCGACCGGTACGCCACGATGAAGGACCACGTCGGCCACTACCAGCGCCAGCTGTTCCTCATCGACCACGCCGGTCTGCCGCTCAAGACCGTGCTCGAGCAGATCGACATCCTGGCCGAGGACATCGTGCCGGAGCTCCGCCGCATCAACGAGTCCGACCGCCCGGAGCACGTGCCGGCGAACCCGCCGACGCACGCCGAGCGCGTCGCCGCCGCACGAGCGGCCGGCACGGCCGGCACCGACCACGTGGCCGCGGTCGACGAGTGGACCGGCGCGTCGGTCTGACCTCTCGCGTGACCACCTGACGGACGGGAGGCCCGGTGCCGGCTGGCACCGGGCGTCCCGTCCGTCGCCGGGGTCACCGAGCCTCGGCTCAGCGGACGGGATCCGCCTCGCGGTCGGGCGCAGGGGCCCGCCCGGCGGAGGCTCGGCCCGCGCGGCGCGGCTCGGGCGGCCGCGCGGGGACCAGCTTCAGGCCGACGACGCAGCCGACGATGCCGGCGATGAACAGCAGGCGGAGGAGCGTGACCGGTTCGGCACCCGTCGCCATGCCCCAGAGCACCGTGAGCGCGGCGCCGGTGCCGGTCCACACCGCGTAGGCGGTGCTGATCGGGATGTGCTTGAGGACGTAGCTGAAGGCGCCGAGGCTCAGCACGATCGTGACGGCGAACACGAGGGACGGGGCGAGGCGGGTGAAGCCGTCGCTCGCACCGAGGGCGGTGGCCCAGACGGTCTCGAACGCGGCGCTGACGAAGAGGACGACCCAGGGCATCAGCTGACCACCTTGAGTCCGACGACACACGCGACCAGTCCGAGGACGAGGGCGATCCGGGCGACCGACGCGGCCTCTTCTCGGCGCAGGACGGCGACGACGACGGTCAGCGAGGCACCGATGCCGACCCACACGGCGTAGGCGGTGCCGACCGGGATCTCCTTCATGGCGAACGCCAGTCCCACCATGCTCAGGGCCATGCCGGCGACGAACACGACGGTCGGCACGACCTTCCTGAACCCGTTCGACGCTCCGAGCGCGGTGGCCCAGACGGCCTCCAGCACTCCCGACAGCACCAGGACGACCCAGGCCATGGCGACTCCTCTCGATCATAGTCGTACGAGTGTGCGACTTCACGACCACCAGTTCTAGCACGAAGTCGCACAGTCGTGCGAGCATTGGTGCATGTCGCGCAGCATCGACCTCGAGGAACGCCGCCGGACGGTGTCGGAAGCGGCCTGTCGGGTCCTCGCCCGGGACGGCCTCGGTGCCCTGTCGGTCCGCAACGTCGCCGCGGAGGCCGGCCTGCCACCGAGCACCGTCCGCTACGCGTTCCCCACCCAGGCGAGCGTCCGCGAGCACGCCATCTCCCTCGTGTTCGCCCGGACCCGCGAGCGCATCGACGCGATCCCCGACGACCTGGCGTCGGGTGACCGGGTCCGCGCCGTCCTCGTCGAACTGCTGCCCCTCGACGAGGAACGCGTCATCGAACTCGACGTCTACCTGGCGCTCGGGAACGCCGCCCTGACCGATCCCGGGCTCCGTCCCGCCCTCGACCGGGTCGTCGCCGAGATGCGGCAGTGGTGCGAGATCGTCCTCGACCTGCTCGGGGTCCCCGAAGCCGACCGCGAGTACGAGGCCCGCCGACTGCACGCGCTCGTCGACGGCCTGGCGATGCACGTGGCCCGTCTGGCACCGGGGGAGTCGGGCGACTGGGCGATCGCCGTGCTCGAGCGGCACGTCGCCGGCCTCGTCGCCGGGCACTGACCCGGGTCGCCTATCCTGTCCGGGTGACGAGCACCCGCGCCCGCCCCGTCACGACGCGCTCCCGCACGCTCACCGGCCCCGGTCTGGTGCTCGCCGCCGTCGTGGCGCTCCTCGCCGTCCGCCTGGTCTCACCGGCGGTCGGCACCGCGGGGCTGCCGGACGTCCTGCAGGACTTCCTCACGCTGGCGATCAGCGTCGTCGTGGAGTCCCTGCCCTTCGTGGTGCTCGGCATCGTGCTGTCGATCGTCGTCGAGGTCTGGGTCCCGCACGGGGTCCTCGAGCGCATCCTGCCGACCAGACCGATCCCCCGACGCGCGGTCATCTCGCTCATCGGCATGCTCTTCCCGGTGTGCGAGTGCGGCAACGTCCCGCTCGCCCGCGGCCTCATGCTCCGCGGGTTCACCCCGGCCGAGGCGGTCACCTTCCTCGTCGCGGCTCCGATCCTCAACCCGCTCGTCATCATCAGCACCGCGCAGGCGTTCGGCTGGTCCGGGTGGATCCTCCCCGCCCGCATCGTCGGCGGCTTCGTGGTCGCGAACCTCGTCGGTTGGATCGTCGCCGCACACCGACGCCCGGCCGATCTGCTGCTCCCCGCGTTCGAGGCCCGGTGCCGTGCCGCCGTCGGTGCCCCGCCGGTCCGCGACAAGTGGCGCGAGAGCGCATCGCACTTCGGCGGCGAGACCGCGACGATGATGCCCGCCCTGTTCGTCGGTGCCGGGCTGGCCGCGGCGATCCAGGTCGCGGTGCCGCGCAGCGCCCTGGTCGCGGTCGGGTCGAACCCGGTGCTGTCGGTGCTCGCGATGATGCTCCTGGCGATGACGGTGTCACTCTGCTCGAACGTGGACGCCTTCTTCGCGCTGTCCTTCGCGTCGACGTTCCTGCCCGGGTCCATCACCGCGTTCCTCATCATCGGGCCGATCATCGACGTCAAGATGATCGCCCTGCTCCGCACGACGTTCCGCGCACGCTTCCTGGTGCTGCTCGCCGTCGTCTGCGTCCTGTTCGCCGCGACCGTCGGGTTGGTGATGAATGTCCTCGTCTGAGCCGTCGAAGGCCGTGCACACGGCGCACGACCACGAGCACGACCACGGGTCCACCGCCGGCACGGGGCCCGACCGGACGGTCATGCGCCGCACCCTGCTCGGCCTCGGTTCGGTGCTCGCGGTCGCCCTCGGCACCCTGTGGCTCGGGATCGCCGACCACCTCGACCTCTACATCAACCCGCGCTACGCCACCTTCACCCTCGTGCTGGCCGCGGTCGCCGTCCCCGCGTCGGTCGCGGGCCTCGTCGTCGTCGCCCGCCACGGCGCGCACGCCCACGACGGTGACCCGGAACCCCGCCCGGCCGGGGGCGGACGCGTCCTGCACCTGGTGCTCGGGTCGGTCGCCGCCCTCGTCACGATCGGGACCGTGGTCGCGATGCTCGTCCTGCCGCCGACGACGCTCTCCGCCCGCACCGCCCAGCAGCGGAGCGTGGGATCGGCGTCGCTCTCCGACGCGACGGGTGCCGGAGCGCCGGTGGCCCTGCTCGGCAGCGAGTCGGTCGACACGTCGGACTACGGCGTCAAGGACTGGGCAGCGCTCATCCGACAGACGACCGACACGACCGCGCTCGTCGGTCGCAAGCTCACCCTGACCGGGTTCGTCGTGCCCGGGGCGGACGGCACCTTCACCCTCAGTCGCTTCGTCGTCAGCTGCTGTGCCGTCGACGCCCAGCCCGTCGGCGTCGGCGTGACGACCGACGACACCGAGCCGCAGGAGGGCCAGTGGGTCCGCGTCGAGGGCGCCCTCGCCGCGAACCCGGACACGTCCTCGGACGCGCGCCTCGTCATCCGTGCCGCCGAGGTCACCCCGGTCGACCAGCCCTCGGACCCGTATGAGTACTGAGTCCCGCCCGCGCCGCCCGGTCACTCAGCGGTTCCGCCGTCGGTTCCTGGCGACCGTCCTGGTGCTCGCCGTCATCGCGACGCTCGCCGCCGTGGTGGGGTCGCAGCAGGGCCCCCGACTGCGGTCGGTGTCCTACGACGCCGGCGACCTCGTCACCCGTCCGGCGCAGCGGGTCATCCTCACCGCGAACCAGTCCGTGCAGCAGGTCCCCGCGTCCGCCGTGCGGGTCCGTCCGGCCGCCCCGTTCTCGGTCACGTCGAGCGGGAACACCGTCGCGGTCGAGTTCGCCGGGCCCCTCGCCTACGACCGCGAGTACACGCTGACGGTCCGCGGTGTGCGTGCACCGGGGCAGGCGGCGACGTCCGAACTCAGCACGACGATCCGGACCGGCAGCACCGACGTCCTCGCCGTGGTGCCGGGGTCCGGAGGCGGCCCGGACAGCATCGTCCGCCGTGGCCTCGACGCCGCCGGCTCCCGGACCGTGTACCGGGCGCAGGGCATCACCGAGTACGCCGTGCTCGCCCGCTCCCTCGTCGTGCTCCGGGACGACCAGGGCGGCGGCTCCGCGATCGACATCGTGCCGCTCGCCGGCGGGGTGCAGGACGACGCCGTGCCCGTCGAGCGCCTGTCCATGCCGAGCCCGGTGGGCACCGCGAAGGCCCTGCACGCGGCGGACGACGGGTCCTCGTTCGGCTTCGTGTACGCCGACACGTCGTCCGGGCGCTCGGAGGACGTCGGCCTGTACGTCGTCGACCTCACCGGCACCCACCAGCCCGAACCGATCGCCGCCGACGGCACCCCGACGGCCGGTGCGACCCCGATCTCCGTCGCTCAGTGGGCGTACGTGCCCCGCACGGCGAGCGCCCTCGTGCGGACGGGGACCGACGACCTGGTGCTCGTCGACATGAGCGGGCGGAGCGACGCCGTCCGCCTGGGGTCGGCCACGTACCTGCACGGCTTCGTCGGCTCGGGGACGACCGCGGTCGTCGAGACCGGCAACGGCATCGTGCAGCTCGACCTGACCGACGGGGAGCGCAGCGACCTGCCGACGCCGGCGGCGAGCACCGACTCGGCCTACCTCGGCCGGATCGCGCCGATCGCCGAGGGATCGTACCTGCGGGTCGTCGGGTCGGTCCGTGCCGACGGCACCCTGGCGGCCCGCATCCTGCGCGTGGACGGGGCACGGGCCTCCCGGCTCGCGGTGACCGTCCCGGACGACGCGAGCATCACCGGGGTCTGTCCGTCGCCGAACGGCCAGTTCGTCGCGGTGGCGACGCAGGCGTCCGGCGGGGCGCTCGTCAGCGTCGTGGACGCGACGTCGGGTGCACTCGAGGCGTCGCTCGCGGGCACCGCCATCGACTGGTGCACGGCCCTCCCGACGGGCGACGAGGTCGGCTGATCGGGCGTCCGACGTCGCGGCGCGGCGCGGCGCGAGCCGGCAGCGGTCAGTGCCGGAGGGTCTGCCGCGGGTACTCGCCGAACCGGTTGAGGTACTCGCCCGAGAACCGGCCCATGTGCGTGAAGCCCCACCGTGACGCGATCTCGGCCACGGACGCCGTCCCCGGCTCCGCCGCCAGCAGTTCGGCGCGGACGTGCCGCAGTCGCACCTCGCGCAGGTAGTTCATCGGCGTGCGGTCGAGCGTCCGCTGGAACGACTCCTGCAGCGCCCGGACGCTGAGGTCGGCGGCCCGGGCGATGTCGGACACGCTGAGCGGCTCGCCGGCGTGTTCGTGCAGGAACTCGACCGCGGCCCGGAGCCGGGCGTTGCGGCGCTCGCCGTACCCGTCCGGTCGGGCCTCGCCCTGGAACCGGTACAGGCCGAACAGGGAACGGGCGACCTCGCGCTGCGCCTCGTGCCACGCCAACGAGGACGGACCGTCGACCCGCAGCGAACGGACGGCGGCGGCCACGGAGCCGCGCCAGACCTCGACGGCCGCGGCGGACGGTGGGGTCCCTCGGTCGAACGCCAGGGTGCCGTCGACCAGGAACTGCTCGGCCGCCACGTCGAGCACGAGGTCCCGGTCCAGGTGGACGAGACGCTGGTCCCAGTCCTCGTACTCCATCTCGAACCGCTGCTCGATCGGGAAGAGCGTCGGGATGCCCGGCTGCATCCGGACCTCGTCGCGGCCGACGTCGACGCGGGCACGGCCGGCGTCGATCCACTGCACGACGACTTCGCCCTCGACGGCGACGTCGCCGCGGAGGTACCCGTGCATCTGCGACCGCCGGATGCTCATCTGGTCGTCGCCGACGCCGACGTACTTGTACCAGTAGTCACGGTCGACGTGCGAGGAGTACCAGGAGCGTCCGGCGTACATGCCGGCCAGGTCCTGGATCGCGCCACCGGTGTCGGTCCCCGACACGGCGACGATGGCACCCTTCGGCGCCGGGTTCTCCGGGCTCGTCATGTCTCCCACCTTGTCCTGCTGGAGCGCCCGAGCGCGAGCGGGCCGGCGCGGTGTGCCCCGGCGGACGGCGTTCTGCGGACCTTCGGGGCGGTTCATGGAGGTCACGGTCAGGATCGTGCCCGGTGCTGGGCGGACGGGAGGCCCGTCACCGACTGGTGGCGGACCTCCCGTCCGGTGCGGGCTGGCCGGCGGTGCCGGATCCGGCCCGCGGTCCGCCTCAGGCGAGCGTCGCGGCGTCGATGACGAAGCGGTAGCGGACGTCCGAGGCGAGGACGCGCTCGTAGGCCTCGTTCACCTGGTCGGCGCTGATGAGCTCGGTCTCCGGCAGGATGCCGTGCTCGGCGCAAAAGTCGAGCATCTCCTGGGTCTCCTGGATGCCGCCGATCGACGAGCCGGCCCAGCTGCGGCGGCCCGGGAGCAGCGCGAAGGCCGGGACCTCGAGGGGCTCGGACGGGGCACCCACGTTGACCATGGTGCCGTCGACCTTGAGCAGGCTGAGGTGCGCGGCCATGTCGATCTTCGCCGAGACGGTGTTGATGATGAGGTCGAACGAGCCCTTGAGCTGCTCGAACGTCTCCGGGTCCTTCGTCGCGTAGTGGGCCTTCGCGCCGAACCCGAGCGAGTCCTCCTTCTTGGATGTGGTCTGCGACAGGACGGTGACCTCGGCGCCGAGTGCGGCGGCGATCTTGACGCCCATGTGGCCGAGCCCGCCGAGGCCGACGATCGCGACCTGCATGCCGGGGCCGGCGTTCCAGTGGTGCAGCGGCGAGTACAGCGTGATGCCGGCGCAGAGCAGCGGCGCGACCCGCTCGATGTCGAGCGACTCGGGGACGCGGAGGACGAAGTCCTGGTCGACGACGACGGCTTGCGAGTAGCCACCCTGTGTGATCGTGCCGTCGGCGCGGTCGACCGAGGCGTAGGTGCCGGTGTTGCCCTGCAGGCAGTACTGCTCCTGGCCGGCGAGGCACTGCTCGCACTCGCGGCAGGAGTTCACCATGCAGCCGACACCGACGAGGTCGCCGACGGCGTACTTCGTGACGCCCGAGCCGACCTCGGACACGTGGCCGACGATCTCGTGGCCGACGACCTGCGGGTACTCGATGGGACCCCACTCGCCGCGGACGGTGTGGATGTCGGAGTGGCAGATGCCGGCGTAGGCGATGTCGATCATGACGTCGCCGGGCAGGAGGTCGCGGCGCTCGATGGTGGTCTTGACGAGCGGTTCGGTCGCGGACGGTGCCGCGTACGCGTTGACGGTGCGCAAGGGTCTCCTCGTGGGGGTGGGGATGACGGGCCGGGTGCGGCCCACCGTCGATCCTGCCCCCGGCGCCCGCCACGAGAGGGGTACGGGTGGAGCACCCCTCGCGGTCGGAGGTGTCAGCGGGCCGTGCTGCTGGAGGCCCGGACGACCAACCGCACCGGCTGCACGTGGTGCCGTGGCGGACCGTCGTCGCCGGCGATCCGTGCGAGGAGTTCCTCGGCACCGACCCGGCCCATCGCGTCGGGATCGGAGGCGATGACCGTGATGCCGAGGACGTCGGCGAGGTCGAATTCGTCGAACCCGACCAGGGCCGGCCGGTCGGTCCGGTCGACGAGCGCGCGGAGGGCCCCGGTCGTGATCCGGTTGTTCGTGGTGACGATCGCGGTGGGCGCCTCTTGATCGTCCACCAGGTCGCGGACAGCACGCGAGGCCTCGTCGAGGTCGTGCGCGTCACTGCGGACCCACCGCTGCCAGTCCGGCACGCCGGCCGCGCGCACGGCGTCGCCGAACGCGTCCACGCGCTGCCGGTGGGTCGACAGTCGACTGAGGTCGCCGACCAGGCCGATGCGGCGGTGTCCGCGCTCCAGCAGGTGCTCGACGGCCATCCGGATCCCACCGGCGTTGTCGAGGACGACCGAGTCGGCGTCGACGTCGGCGGGGGCGCGGTCGATGAACACCACGGGCGTGCCGAGGGCCCGTTCGCGGGCGAGCAGGGTGTGGTCGTCGTCGGCGGACACCACGAGCAGGCCGCTGACGCGGCGTTCGACGAGCTGCGCCACGAGCGTGCGCTCGCGGGTCGCGTCCTCGTCGTTCGACGCGGACAGCAGGCTGATCCCCGGGGCACGGAGCGCGTGCTCGGCGCCCCGCGCGATGCGTGAGTAGAAGGGGTTCGCGACGTCTCCGGTGACGAGTCCGACGGTGGCGGACCGGCCGCCGGCGCGGAACTCGCGGGCCAGCGTGTTCGGGCGGAACCCAAGCTCGGCGGCGACGGTCAGGACCCGAGCCGCGGTGTCGGCGGCGACGTACCGCTCGCCGTTCACCACGCGCGACACCGTCTTCATGCTCACGCCGGAGCGCTCGGCCACGGCGCGCAGCGTGGGTCGCTCGGTGCTCACCTCGTCATCGTACGGTCGTCCGGATTCCTGGGCATTCCTTGACACGACTCACACCGAACCGTTAGAAACAGCGGGTGTGACAACGCTGTCATGGTCGACGCGGCGTCACTCCTCCCCAACCACGGAAGGTGACGATGTCGTCATACGGTTCCCGGCGCAGCCGGACCATGCACCAGATCAGCGGTCGGCGCGGCGGGTTCGGGACCCGTGCCACGGCCGTGGTGCTCGGGGCGGCGCTCGCCGCATCGGGCGCACTCCTCGGGGCCGTCCCGGCGCAGGCCGCGTCCGGACCCTTCACCACTTCGTTCGAGGAGGGGGACAGGGCGCCCCTCGCGAACACCCCGCTCACGCCGTCGACGACCGTCACCGGGTCGACGCTCCCACCCGGGAGCCTCCTCGGACACGTCACGGGTGTGACCGCCGACGCCGAGAACCCACCGAACGAGGTCGCCGCCAGCCTCGCCGACGGGAACCCCGGGTCGAAGTGGCTCGCCTTCCGGAACACCGGCGTCGTCACCTACCGGCTCGACCAGCCCGAGACGCTGCGCGCGTACTCGCTCACCAGCGCCAACGACGCCCCCGGCCGTGACCCGGCGGCGTGGACCCTCGAGGGCTCCACCGACGGCACCACGTGGACCACGGTGGACACGCAGACCGCGCAGACCTTCAGCGGCCGTGGGAAGACGAACGAGTACACCGCGGCGACGCCCGGCTCGTACGAGCGGTACCGCCTCCGCATCACGCAGAACAGCGGCGACGGCATCACCCAGCTCGCCGACTGGAGCATCTCCGACGGCTCGACGACCCCGCCGCCGCCGAGCCCCATGGTGACCCAGGTCGGCAACGGCCCGGTGTCCGGGCTGAACATCCGCTCGACCGTCGGCTTCAGCGGGACCAAGGCGCTCCGCTACGCCGGCGCCCACGTCGCCGCCGGTGCGGCGAGCGCGACGAACGTCCTCTACGACGACGTCGCGATGCCCATCACCGCGGACAGTGAGCTCAGCTACAAGCTCTTCCCCGAGTTGAACGGGGACACCACCTACCCGGCGACCCACGCGGCGGTCGACCTGCAGCTCACCGACGGCTCGCTCGTCTCCGCCGACCCGCAGGTCACCGACGAGAACGGCAACCGCGTCTCTGCGGAGGCCCTCGGCGCCGGCAAGGTCTTCTTCGTCGACCAGTGGAACTCGATCCGGATCCCGCTCGGTGCGCTCGCCGGCAAGACCGTCGACAAGGTCCTCTTCACCTACGACGACGATGCCGAGGGCACCAGAGCCTCGACGGAGTTCCAGGGCTGGGTCGACGACATCCGCATCGACCCCGCGGCCGAGCGCATCGACGGGTCGAGCCTCACCAACTACGTCGACACCCGCCGTGGCACGAACTCCTCCGGCGGCTTCTCGCGGGGCAACAACATCCCCGCCGCGGCCGTCCCGAACGGCTTCAACTTCTGGACGCCGATGACGGACGCGTCGAGCCAGTCGTGGGAGTACTCGTGGCAGTCCGACAACGACGCGGCCAACCTGCCGCGCCTGCAGGGCATCGGCATCTCCCACGAGCCGAGCCCGTGGATGGGTGACCGCAACCAGCTCGCGATCATGCCGTCGACCTCGGGCACGACTCCGGACGCCTCCCTCGGCGCCCGCGCACTCGCGTTCGACCACGCCGACGAGGTCGCGCGACCGGACCTCTACTCCGTGAAGACCACGTCCGGGACGGTGGCCGAGGTCACGCCGAGCGACCACGGCGCCGTGCTCCGGTTCGCCTTCCCGTCGAGCAGCGGCAGCGTCGTCCTCGACAACGTCGGCTCCGACGAGCGCACGTCGATCACGATGGGTGACGACGGCACCGTGACGGGGTGGACCGAGGGCGGCTCCGGCCTGTCCGTCGGTGCCACGCGGATGTTCTTCGCCGGTCGGTTCGACACGGACCCGTCCGGCACCGGCACCGCTGCGGGGAACCGCTCGAGCGCCCGCTACGCCTCGTTCTCCGGGCTGACCGGCGACCACGTCGTCGAGCTCCGCCTCGCCACCTCGTTCATCTCGCTCGACCAGGCTCGGCACAACGCCGACCTCGAGCTCACCGGCAAGTCGTTCGGCCAGGTCCAGCACGCCGCCGCCGCGCAGTGGAACGACCGGCTCGGCGTCGTCACCGTGCCGCAGACCGCCGCGAGCGACTCCCAGCTGCAGGCGCTCTACGGCTCGCTCTACCGGATGAACCTCTACCCGAACTCGCAGCACGAGAACACCGGCACCACCGGTGCACCCGTCTGGGAGCACGCCAGCCCGAACGTCGCCCCGAAGGGCACGGCGACCGCCACGACGACGAACGCCGTCGTGAAGGCCGGCAAGGTCTACGTGAACAACGGCTTCTGGGACACCTACCGCACGGTCTGGCCGCTGTACTCGATGCTCTACCCGGACGTCGCCGAGGAGCTCGTCGACGGGTTCGTGCAGCAGTACCGTGACGGTGGATGGACGCCGCGTTGGTCCTCGCCGGGCTACGCCGACCTGATGACCGGCACGAGTTCCGACGTCGCGTTCGCCACCGCCTACCTCGACGGTGCGCTGGACACGAAGACCGCGCTCGAGGCCTTCGACGCCGGTTACAAGAACGCCACGACCGTCTCCACCGACGTCTCCGGAGCAGGACGCAAGGCACTCGACCAGTCCGCCTTCCTCGGCTACGTGCCGGACTCACTCCACGAGAGCGTCTCGTGGGGGCTCGAGGGCACCATCAACGACCACGGTCTGGCGAAGATGGCCGAGGCGTTGGCGAAGGACCCGGCCACCCCCGCTGACCGCGTCGAGGAGCTGGAGACCGCCGCGGCCTACCTGAACGACCGGGCCGAGGACTACGTCAACCTGTTCGACCCGGACGCCGGGTTCTTCCAGGGCCGGAACGCCGACGGGTCGTTCGAGGTCCCGGCGGAGGAGTTCGACCCGGCCGAGTGGGGCGGCGCCTTCACCGAGACCGACGGCTGGAACTTCGCGTTCCACGCTCCCTTCGACGTGCAGGGCCTCGCGGGCCTGTACGGCGGCGACGAGCAGCTCATCGCGAAGCTCAAGGAGTTCTACGCGACGCCCGAGACGGCCGAGAACGTCGGCTCGTACGGCGGTCAGATCCACGAGATGCTCGAGGCGCGCTCGGTCCGGATGGGCCAGCTCGGCATGAGCAACCAGGTCTCGCACCACATCCCGTACATCGCGGCAGCCGCGGGCGACCCCTCGCTCACGCAGCAGGTCGTCCGCGAGAGCCTGCGGCGCCTGTTCGTCGGCAGCGACATCGGGCAGGGCTACACCGGCGACGAGGACAACGGCGAGATGTCGTCGTGGTTCGTGTTCTCCGCACTCGGTTTCTACCCGCTCGCCCAGGGCTCCGGCCAGTACACGATCGGCTCGCCGCTGTTCTCAGAGGCGACCGTGCACCTGCCCGGTGGCGACCTGCGCGTCAACGCGGCGGGCAACAGCGCGCAGAACGTCCACGTGCAGTCGGCCTCGTTCAACGGCGAGGCCCTGGACCGTGCGGTCATCGCGCAGTCCGACATCGCGAAGGGCGGCACGCTCGACTTCCGCATGGGGTCGACCGCGTCGAACTGGGGCGCTGGCAAGACCCAGGGTGCGGAGGGGCTCGACGCCCCGGCCGTCGCGCCGAAGCCGCTCGTCGACGCCACGACCTCCGGGTTCGGCACCACGACGAGCGACGACGACACCGCTGTCGGCGCACTGACCGACGACGAGTCGCTCACCGCGACGACGTTCTCGAGCGCCACCCCGGCGATCACCTGGAAGTCGTCGCAGGGCCCGGTGACCGTCGACCAGTACACGCTCACCACCGCGGCGAGCGGCGCCCAGCCGACCTCGTGGAAGCTCGAGGGCTCCAGCGACGGCAGCACGTGGGTGCCGCTGTCGACCGTCGCGAAGAGCACCTTCGACGCGCCGCTCCAGACCCGTCCGACCTCGATCGAGCACCCTGCCGCGCTGACCTGGTACCGCCTGTCGGTCACCGGGACGAGCACGGGGAAGGCGCCGTCGATCGGGGAGTTCGAACTCCTCGCCGACAGCGGGATGACCACCAGTGCGTTCGCCGTCGAACCGACGCCGGGGCTCACCGCGGAGGTCGGACAGCCGTTCGCCGGCACGGTCGCTGCGGTCACCGGACCGGGCACGAAGGCGTCCGACTACACGGTGACCGTGGACTGGCAGGACGGTGCGGGCCCGCAGGAGGTCACGCCGATCCGGTCGGCGCTCGGCGCGTGGGAGGTGCCCGGCGACCACGTGTTCGACACCGCCGGTGCCCACACGGTGCACGTCGTGGTCCGCTCCGGCACGGAGCAGGCGAGCACCGACACCACGGTGACGGTCTCGCGGACCGCTCCGAGCCTCCAGGGCGCGTACGACAACGTCTGTCTCGGTGATCCTGGTCAGGCCGCGAACTGCGACTTCGGAGGCCGCGGGTTCTCCCGCTCGGCGCTCGCCGCCGACGGGTTCACCCAGGGTGCGACGAACGCCGTGCCGGGGACCGACCTGACGTTCGACCTCCCCGCCGTGGAGCCCGGCGAGCCGGACAACGCGACCGGGAACGGTCAGACCATCCCGGTCCCGACCGGCACGGACATCACCCAGCTCGCCGTCATCGGCACCGCGAACGAGCGGGCGCAGCAGACCGTCGGCACGATCCGGTACTCGGACGGGACGACCGCCGACCTGCCGATCGAGTTCGGCGACTGGACGGCCTCGCTCACGGCACCGCGGTTCGGCGACACGCTCGTCGCGACGAGCGACCACCGCACCGTCGGGGTGAACGGCAGCGACCGGGCGGCGGCAGGGGTCTTCGCGACCCCGGTCACCACCGTGCCCGCCGGCAAGCAGGCCGTCTCGATCACGCTGCCGACCCAGACCGGCTCGCCGTCGAGCGCAGGACGGATCCACGTCTTCGCGATCGCGACGAACGGCACGCGGGTGCCGACGACGGCGCTCACGGCCACGGCCGGTGCACGCCTGAGCGGTACCGCCGGCGAGGAGGTCTCGGGCACGCTCGCGACCGCCACCGGCGGCACGATCGGGACCGGCACCACGACCGCGACCGTGAACTGGGGCGACGAATCACCGCTCGAGACCGCGACGGTGACGGTCGCCGACGGCACCGCGACCGTCACCGGTGCGCACACGTACGCGACGGCGGGCAGCCGGGAGGCCGTGGTCACGGTCGACGACGGCACCGGCAGCGCCAGCGTGCGGACGCCGGTCGAGATCGCGGCAGCTCCGGTGTGGACGCCGACCCTCACCACCTCGGCCGGGTCGGGGGTCCGTCCGCGGGCCACCGTCCACGTCACGGGTGCCGGGTTCGCCGCAGGGGAGACGGTCACGGTCAGCGTCGACGGGGCGGCCGCAGGCAGCACCGCGGTCGTCGCGGCCGACGGGTCGGTCGCCTTCGACGTCACGGCTCCGGGGCGCCCGGGCAGCCACAGCGTCTCGGCGGTCGGTGACCGCTCGGTGACCCTCGCGACCGTGGCCTTCCAGGTCGTCGTCCCCGGCAACGGCGGGGGCAACGGTGGCGGGAACGGCGGCGGTGGCAACGGCGTCGGCTCGGGGAACGGGGGCGGCAACGGCGGTCCCGGCCACGGCGGCGGCCACGGCTCGTGGGCGCCGGAGTTCCGGCTCCTCGCCGGGTCCGGCACCGAGGGCACCGTCGTCGGCTACTCGGGCAGCGGCTTCGCAGCGAACGAGCGGGTCGCGCTCACCCTGCACAGCAAGCCCCTCGCGCTCGGCACGGTGACGGCGAACGCCGACGGCGTCCTCAGCGGCTCCTTCAGGGTCCCGTCGGCAGCGCGACCCGGTGCCCACGAGGTCCAGGCGCGCGGAGCGACGTCGGCCGTCACGGTGAGCGCCACGTTCCGGGTGCTCGCCCGGCCCGCAGCGGACGCCGGACGTGCACCGGCCGAGCCCGGGAACTGGGACGGGCTCGCGTACACCGGGTCCGACGTCGACCCCGCACGCTGGGGGCTCGTCGCCGGCGCGCTCGTCCTGCTCGGGGCCGGGATCACCGCGGCCGTCGCGGTCGTGCGGCACCGTCGGGGCCGGCTCGGGTAGTCAGGGACGACGGACGGGAGGCCCGGTGCCAGCTTGCACCGGGCCTCCCGTCCGCCTGTGCGGACGTCGTGCTGGTTCCGGCTCTCCCTCGCGGTGTCGGCGTGCCCGTCGCCCGCCGCGTCATGCGAGCCGGCGCCTCGATCGGTGTCCTTCGCTCGTCCTGCGGCTGCGGCTGCGGCTGCGGCTGCTGCGCTCGTGCGGCCGCGGCGTGCCGGCCGCGGCGGAGTCACCCCTGTGCGCGCGCCATCCGCTCGCCGGCGATGCGCGCGAAGCGCAGCGGATCGCGCAGCGCATCGTCGGGCTCGCCCGTCGTCTGCGTGGCGATGACCGTCAGTGAGGCCGCGATGGAGAACGCGTCCAGGCGGGCGGCGACCTCGCCCGCGACGAGCGCGACCGGCGTCCCGGCTGCAGCCGCCATCGCCGTGACCACCGTCGGGGTCTTGCCGGCCGCGGTCTGCCCGTCGAAGCGCCCCTCGCCGGTGACGACCAGGTCGGCGGCGGCCACCGCGTCCGCGAGGCCGAGCGCCTCCGCGACCGCTTCCGCACCGCTACCGAGGCGTGCACCCCACGCGAGGAGCCCGAAGCCCGTCCCGCCCGCTGCCCCCGCGCCCGGTGTCATCGAGTCGACCTCCGGGAAGTGCGCTGCCCAGCGCGCGAGACGTGTCTCGTGCACGGCGACGCGGTCGGGAGCCACACCCTTCTGCGGGCCGAACACGGCGGCTGCGCCTGCAGGACCGAGCAACGGTGACGTCACGTCGCTGAGGACGGTGACGCCGAGCGGGGGGAGCGGCCGCAGCGACGCGCGGTCGACCGCGGCCACGTGGTCGAGCAGGGTGCCGCCGGTGGCGCTCGAGACGTCGGCGCTGTCGTCCAGCGCGATCCCGAGTCCGAGCGCCCGGAGCGCCCCGACCCCGCCGTCCGTCGAGGCGCTGCCGCCGATGCCGAGCAGGAGGCCGGTCGCCCCGGCGTCGAGCGCGGCCGCCACCGCCTGCCCGAAGCCGGTCGTGTGCGCGGAGTCGGGCTCCGGCCCGTCGAGCAGACCGAGCCCGCTCGTCGCCGCGAGTTCGACGACCGCGCGGCCGTCCGGCAGCCGGAGCCAGGAGGTCTCCACGGGCCGGTCGTCCGGCCCGGTCACCCGCACCGGCACGTGTTCGCTCCCGGGGACGGCGGCGGCGAAGGCGTCGATCGTCCCCTCCCCGCCGTCGGCCATCGGGAGGAGGACGAGCTCGTCGTCGGGGCGTTCGGTTCGCCAGCCTTCCGCGACGGCCTCGGCGACGTCGGCCGCCGACGCGGTGCCCTTGAAGGAGTCCGGTGCGATGACGACGCGCATGTCGACACGCTACCGGCGCCCAGCCTGCTCGCCGGGTTGGATGAGGGGATGACCGCCGTACGCCCTCGCCGCTCGCGCGCCGTCGTCGGGCTCGCCTGGCTCGCAGGGGTCCTCTGGGGTGTCGCGATCGCGGTCACGACCACGGTGATCGTGTTGTTCGCACGCCTCCCCGGAGCGCTGGGGGCCGACACGCAACGGGACGAACGCATGCTCCTGATCGCCTGCTCCGCGTTCCTGAGCCTCGCGATCCCCGCCGCGGGTGCGACCGTCGCGCTCGTCGTGGTTCGACGTGTCCGGTCGGAACGCGGTGCCTCCACCGCCCCGGGGACGCGACGGTAGGCCCACGCGGTCTTCCTCCGCACCGCGCACATCACCCTCCGCCTACCGTTGCCGCCATGACCGACGACCGCCGCCGTGAACTCGGCGCCACCGACGCCCCAGTGGAGGACGAGCTCGCCGAGTCCTTCGACGCCACCATCGAGGAGGGCGCCGAACGGCTGCAGCGGACCATCCGGGCGGTCCTGATCACGGGCTTCTTCGGCGGGCTCGAGGTCGGCCTCGGTGTGATGGCGTACCTGGCGGTGCTCACCGAGACCGACAGCCACCTGCTCGCCGGACTCGCGTTCGGCATCGGCTTCATCGCCCTGCACCTGGCGCACAGCGAACTCTTCACCGAGAACTTCCTCATGCCCGTCGCCGCCGTGGTCGCACGCGAGGGCACGGTCCTGCAGCTCGTGAAGCTCTGGGGCGGCACCCTCGTCGCGAACCTCGCGGGCGGCTGGGTCTTCATGTGGCTCGTCGTGCAGGCGTTCCCCCAGTGGCACGCCACGATGTCCGAGTCCGCCCGGCACTTCATCGACGCGCCGTTCGGCCTGCAGAGCATCGTGCTCGCGGTCCTCGGCGGCAGCACGATCACCCTGATGACACGCATGCAACAGGGCACCGACTCCGACCCGGCGAAGCTCGTGGCCGCGGTCGCGGGCGGGTTCCTGCTCGCCGGCCTGCAGCTCTTCCACTCGATCCTGGACTCGTTGCTCGTGTTCGGGGCGATCCAGGCGGGCGAGGAGATCACCTACGGGCAGTGGCTCGGTTGGTTCGGCTACACACTGCTGTTCAACCTGCTCGGCGGCCTGGTGCTCGTGACGGCGTTGCGGCTGCTCCGGACGAAGGAGCTCATGCAGGATCGGCGGCGCGGCTCGCAGGACGACCCGGAGCGCGCGGACCACGAGCAGGGCTGAGCGCGGCGCGCGGACCCGGGGACGCGGCTGCCGTCAGGCTCCGGCCAGGGCGAAGCGCGGGTGCGGCACGCCACCGGTCGCCAGGTCCGCGAGCATCTCCCCGAGCACCGGCGCGAACTTGAACCCGTGCCCGGAGAATCCGGTCGCGACGGTGATCGGGCCCCGGCGGTCCATCACGAAGTCGTCGCTCGGGGAGTTGTCGTACAGGCAGCTGATCAGCGCGGGAGCCGAGGCGTCGACACCCGGCACGAACCGCGCCACGTACGCCTGCAGCCGCTCGACCTCGGCGGCGACGGGCGTCCGGTCGCGGGCATCGGGGTCGACCACCGGGCCGATGCCGTGGAACCCGACCTTCACACCCTCACCGGGCGTGAGGAGCCCGTACACGTCGCCGCCGTCGAGCGGGTAGTGGACGAACGACGGCCACGCGTCGTCCGGCAGGTGGCTGGGGAAGTGCGCGGGTTGTTCCTGCGTGACCCGGATGGCCGGGAGGCCCGCCCCGCGTCGTGCGAGCAGCTCGCCGACCAGCATGGGCGCCCAGGAGCCGACCGCCGCCACGACGCTCGGCGTCGTCACCGCGGTGCCGTCGTCGAGGTGGACGGTCACGGTGTCACCGTGGTCGTCGAGCCCGGTCACCCGGACGCCGAACCGGAGGGTCGCGCCGTCGGACTCGGCGAGGTCGAGCAGCGCCTCGATCGTCTCGGCGGACCTGATCCGACCGGCGGTGGCGTGCGCGAGCACGTGGCCCTCGAACGCCAGGCCGGGCCAACGGGTCACAGCCTCGTCGGTGCTCAGCCGTTCGACGGGCACGCCGGCCTGCTCGAGTGTCCGGGCGATGGCGTCGACGACCTCGGGCCGACCGTGGTCGACGGCCCCGGTGCGGTCGAGCAGGGTCCGACCGGACGCGGCCTCGAGCGCCGCCCAGGCCTCCCAGGCGCGCTGCGTGAGGGCGACGTAGTCCGGCTCGGCGTAGCCCATCCGGAAGATCCGCGTCGCCCCGTGCGAGGAACCGTGGTCGTGCCCGCGGGAGTGCTGTTCGACGAGCAGGACCTGCTCCCCGCGGGCAGCGAGGAACCGGGCCGTAGCCGCACCGACGACGCCTCCGCCGATGACGACGTGGTCAGGGGAACCAGGTTCGGGGACGGCCATGCGATCAGGCTATGGCCCACCTCGACCGGGTGACCTGCCGGAGCTTTCGCCGTCCGATCGGGAGCCTGTCCGCATCGCCGGCGTCCCGGGCCAGCCGGGCAGCGTGACCGGACTCGGGTCGAAGACCACCGGTCGACCCGAGCTGGGCCGGATCAGCCCCCGACGTCGGGCTCGAGCAGCCTGGCGCTGCGTCTTCGCTGCGCCTGAGCGGTCGCGATCGTCAAGGCCACGACCGTCAGGTACAGCACGATGCTGGGGATCATCGCGGGCAGTGCGCCGGACACGTCGGCGATGTGTCCGACGACGAGCGCCGCGACTCCGCTCACCAGGGAACCCAGCAGCGACACGACCGAACTGGCACCGGCTCGGCGCGAATCGTCCACGACCGCGTGCAGCTCGGACCTGCAGTACACGCTCACTGCGATCTGCAGCATGACGTGCACCCCGAAGAACCCGGCGATGAGTGGTACCCGGTCGCTTGCAGCGAACCCCACGACCGACACGATGTTGCCCGTGACGCAAGCCAAGAGCACCCGCGTTCCCACTCGACGGTGCCCCAGCAGCTGACCTCCCAGCAAGCCGGCGACCTTCATCACGGCGAAGCCGACGAAGACTGCTGAGACGTCCGTCGCACCCAGTCGGAGCTGCCAGAGCAGGAGGGGACCGACCAGCGCTGCATCAGCCGTGACCGCGAGCCAGGCCCGCGGGTGGCGCCCGATCTGGACCAAGCCACTGGCGTAGGCGGCAAGCGGCTCGACATGGCGTGAGGCGGGAGTCGACGTCCGGGGTCGTCCGACGAGAAAGACAACGGCGGCGACAGTGATCCAGAGCGCGCCAAGTCCCCAGATCAGTCTGGGTGCCACCAAGTACCCGAAGAGTCCCAGCGCCCCGCCTGCCAAGGACGTGGCTGCTCCGAGCGCCATGGAGAACCCCATCACCCGTCGTCGTTCGTGGGCTTCGACAGGACCGAGCCGGTTCAGCACGTAGGCCACCGAGGTACCGCTCATGGCGGCGGCGCCGATCCCGGCCAAGCCCTCGCCGAGGAAGTCGCCGACCGGACCGAGCGCGAGGAAGAAGAGGATCAGTCCGACGAGACGGACCGCGTTGCCGACCTGGATCGCCGCCCAGTGGGACCGACGATCGAAGATGACGGCAGAGGGGAGCTCTGCGACCGCGAGCGAGGTGTTGAACGTCGCAGTCAGCGCTCCGATCACCGCGACGGAGTAGCCCTGTCCGCGGAAGTAGAAGGTGTCCAGGACGCTGAAGCATCCGATGCCGATCCCACTGCAGCCCAGGAAGAGCCAGATCCCGATGCCGGTCCGTCTCACGGCGTTCACATGAACAACGGGCCGCGGTACCCGACGGTCGCCTCGTGTCCGCTCACTCGCTCCCAGTCGCGGAACCGGCGGAGGTTCGGGAAGTAGAGGTCATCGAGCGGGAGGATCCGGTCGCTGATCACCCGGACCACGCAGTGGCTCGGGTGATCAGCGAGGACCGCACGGGCGAATCGCAGACCGTGTCGGGCGGCGTGCCCGATGAGGGCGTTGAGGATCGACTCCGTGCCGAGGGAATCGAGCTCGCTTCCCCAGTGCGTGGTCTCCTGAGCGAGCTCGGTGTGCCCGAAGAAGGCGGGGAACTGCTCCTGCGCCTGTCCGGACCACCAGAGGCTCCGCATGTGGGTGTCGGACGGGGCGACATCGACGCCTGTTGCGACCGACCGCCACATCTGGACCGCTTCGAGCACGCTCTTGCGCAGGGCGGCAGTCGAGGAGACCGAAACACCCATCCCACGTGCAGCCATCGGGCTTGCCGCCCGACCGACCAGTGCGCAGTGTGCAACGGGGAGTGAGAGCGGGTTGGGGATCCAACGGAGCACGACTTCGACCTCGTAGTGCCGGTCGAGGACGTCGACCAGTTCCGAGACCGGCGCCGGGTCGGCGGGCACGAGTGGCATCCGCGTCCGTGCAGCGAACCAGAACGCGTCACGCTCCAGGAGCTCGAGGATGCCCTGCAGGGTTGCTTCGGCAACTGTGCCGCCGGCCGCGGCCCCGGTCGTGCTGCTTGCCGTGGGCACTGCGACTCCTGAGGAGGGTGGCGTGTACGGTGCCCGTACCAGGGACTCCGGGAGTGTGACCGGCTTGAGACCGTCGAGCGGCTCGAGCGTCGTGACCTCGATCACCGCCTCCGCGTCGACGGGGATGGTCGCTCCGGTGAAGTCCTTCGCCGCTCGCCACGACGCTCCCGGGAACGCGCGGATGGTCTCGAGTTTGCTTCGGCTGGAGCGCGTCGCGATGCAGTACCGCTCGAGCCCCTCGCCGACGCAGCTGGCGAGCGCTTGATCGAGCGTGTCACCCTTCCCGCCGACGGGTGCGTACACCGTGGGCGTCCCGAGGAACATGCCGGTGTCAACGGTGAACAGGCCACATGCCTGGTCGAACGACGGGTTGAGCAGGACGGAGGCGAAGCCGAAGAGGCCGCGGTGGCGAGACACGAAGTCCCGGGCCGTTCCTCGCCTCGGGAGTCCGTTCCCGGTTGTGGGGTCGTCGGGCTGGTCGACGACGTCTCCAGCCGCCACGGCCGTCAGGTGGGAGATCGCAGGATCACACCGACCGCAGTCGGGCCATGGGGCGACCAGTGACCAACTCTGCGCGACGTCGGCGTTCGTCACGGCGAGCCCGATCCCGCGCGATGCGCTCCCGTGAACGATCGCGTCGAGTTCGTCGATCCCGATCGTCGTCGGTGGCGACTCTTGTGATTCGAACAGCAGTGTCACTTTCCGGTCGAGGCAGTCGCCGCAGACCTGTGGTGCGTCGACTGGCTGCGCCCAGACCGTTCGGACGTCGGGGTTGGTCGGATGCTGCCGGAGGTGGACCACAGGGGCGGCGTCGGGGAACCTCGGGATGCCTGCCAGTTCAGCGTGGATGGTTTCGAGCGAGTTCATCGGTCCTCACGAACGGGAAGAGCCCCGCGGTCCTCCACGGGGCTCTTCTCGCAAGCAATCAGTGAGCGTCGGTCGTCCGAGCCACGGCGCTCGACGCCGGGACCTCGATCGCGACGCCGGGCCCGTAGCCGCCAGCCTGACGGGTCGCTCCCACGTTGCGCTCGGTGGCGCTGAACAGGTCCGAGTTCATGTGCTCTTCCTCTCTCTGGATGAATCCATGGCTTCGATCGAGCCATCGATGGAGGAGAACCTATCGACGCACGGAACTGCAGTGCAAAATTTCAGAATCATGGCGGTCCTGTTCGCCGCGGTGTGGTTCGCGTTCACGTTCGTCACGGCGCCGGAACTCGGCGTCGGAGCTCGAGCGCTCGTGTCCGCATTGGTCGGGGCACTGTACGGCGTCGGGATGTGGCTGTGGCTCGGGCGGACACGACGCGGGTACGGCGGGGTGGCACGACGACCCGACTTCGGCCGGGCCGTCCGCCGCGGCACCGTTCCGGCCGACGTGGACGTGGACGAGTGGCGGCGCGCGGTGGAGCACCATCAGCGGCAGTACCGGCCACTGCGCTGGGCGGCGCCGCTGCTGTACCTGCCTATGACCGCCCTCGCCATCTGGCTCGCGGTCACCGGTCAGCCGCTGTTCTGGATCGGTGCGGTCTTCTTCCTCGCCGTGTTCATCGGCACCGCTGTCACCACTCCACGAGTGCTCCGGAAGACGGAGACGATGCTCGCCGAGCTCGACCGACGGAAGAGCGTGCAGCAGACCGTCCGGTGACGGTCGTCGGTCGCCGCCTCGGCGAGACTCCGGTCACACCGAAGATGCTCGGACATCCCCCGTCGCCCTGGCCTCGGCATGGAGTTCGTACGTCCCGAGAGTCAACAGGGAGCGGTTCCGCTCGGAAGCCAGCGGGGGAGGGGGTGAGTCTCAGCTGAATCGAGAGAAGAACGACCGCGCTGAGCAGCGACACCGGTCGAGAAACGGAGCGAGTGACGGGAATCGAACCCGCGCTACCAGCTTGGGAAGCTGGAGTTCTACCATTGAACTACACTCGCGCATCCCGTCGAACGGGACCGCACCAGCCTAGCGGATGATCCGCCAGATGCCAGCCGAGCGCTCCAGCGAGCCGCGGGGCGGGCATGCACCGGGCCTCCCGGCCGCCCCTGTCTCTCCGCTGTGAGCCGCCGTTCCCGACGGACAGTCCGGGACCGCGTGTGTACCGTCCAGGGGGATCAAGGCAGCGCCAGCAGGACCGACCCGAGGAGGAACCGGATGGTCAGGCATCCCCTCATCGACGACGTGGTCGGACCGGCCATCGTGGTGGATTCCAGCGCACCCGTGGTGTGGCTCACCGAGTCCCTCGACTCGCTCCTGCGTCGCGCGTCCGGTGCCGGTCGGACCGTCGTCCTGCGGACCGGACCGGAGGCCGCACTCACGCCCGCCCTCCGGCACGCGCTCGGCGCGCACGGTGCCGCATGGGCTGTCCGCGGGCCGGACGGCGAGTTGCGGGACGGTCGCACCGGTGTGCCCGCCGCCGGCATCGATGACTTCGTCGAGCACGGACCGGAACTGCTCGGCGAGCCGTCGCCGGAGCACCCGGAGGCGGTGGGTTCCGTCCGGCAGATCAGCATCGACCTCACCCTGCGCCACCACGACGAGCGGTCGGTCGACATCGGTTCCGCGATCGAGGCGCTCTGCGCGACCGTGGGCACCTGCCCGACCCGCTGGGGCACCTCGGAACCGCTCAACTCGAGCTGGGACCGCTGGGTCGTCACGCAGTACGCGAAGCACGAGTCTCCCGGCATCAGCACCTCGTACGCGATCGGTGACGGCATCTCCGCCACGATGACGGCGCACCTGACCGATGGGGTAGTCGTCGAGACGATGTCCGCGGTCCTCACCGTGCCTGAGGGCGGTACCGATCCGGGGCTCGCCGGTCGTCTGCTGGACGCCGTGCACCGGGTCGCGAGCGACGTCGAGCCGGTGTTCGGCGTCGTCATGCAGCGCCGCGGGGACGCCGACCACCTGGTCCGCGCGGTCTCGTACGGTGAGCCGGAGCCGCTCGCGGTGATCGTCGGCCCCGAGGCCACCCGTTTCCTGGACCGCCGCGGCGAATGGCCGCCGGTCCGCACCACGACCGAGACCTTCGCCGGCGAGGTCGGCGAGGGCCTGGTCGTCCGCTTCGAGGACGGCTGGACCGCGCTCGAGTCGTTCCTCGACCGGATCGACGAGGACCGCTTCCTCCAGCTCGTCGGCGGTGCGCCCCTCGACCCGGCCCACGACGACGGTGCCCTTGGACCGCACGCGATGCAGCACGGCGGGCAGGGGTCGCAGGGTGCCGCGTGAGGTGACCCTGCTCTGCCGCGCAGAGGTACAGGTCCGCGACGTGGCCGAGGCGCTGCTGCTGCACGACGACGCCTGGGGAGTCCGGGCGCTCGACGACGGCCCCATGGTGCAGGTCTGTCGCGACGCCACCCACCCGGTCATCACGGTGCTCGGGGTCCGACGGGTCGACGCTCTCGACGAGGTCACCCGGCTCCTGCCGGACGCCCCGGCGATGTCCGTCCCGCTGTGGTGGGTCGATGCCGTCACCCCGAACAACGCGGACGGTGAGGCCGGGGTGAATGCGGCGCTCGAGGCATCGCTCGACCTCGATGCGGTGTGCATCGTGCACGGGGACTGACGGACACGGGCACCCGGTCACCGTCCCGGTCCCGGGCACCGGGCGCGCATCCGGATGGCGGCATCGCGCAGCACGGGCACATCGGTCCGGGCGGTGCGGAGCAGGAGCGACGCCGGGGTCTCGCCGTGCCGTCCCGTCAGCCGTTCGCCGAGCGCCGACACCTGCGACCAGGGGATGGTCGGTTCCGCCGCGGTCATCGTCGGCGGCAACTGCCGGGCCGACGACGCGATGTCGACGAGGCGCATCCGGACGGCGTCGAGCACGACCGCCTCGGGCAACGCCGGGTCGGCGATGTACTCCTCGATCCGGGTGCACGCCGCGATCAGGTCGTCCAGCCGTTGCTCCGTCGAGCCGCTCACAGCGGGACCGCCCGCTCGAGGACGTCGTCGGGCAGTGCGTCGGCGGCGAGGACGTCGACCCGGACGCCGAGCATCCGCTCGGACTCGTCCTGCATCCGCATGAGCGAGAAGATCCCGGCCCCGGGCGCGAGGTCCACGACGAGTTCGACGTCCGCGAGCCAGTCGTCGGCCCGGGTCCGCCCGCTGACGTCGAGGAGCTGCCGGACGTCGACGGCGCCGTGCCGGTGCAGGACCGTGAGCAGTTCGTCACGGTGCCGCGCGACGAGTTCGCGGAGCGGCGCCGGTTCCGCCACGGGTTGCAGGTCGATGGCGGTCCGGAACCCCGCTGCGAGCAGGAGCCGTTGCAGGGCAGCGAGGGAGGGCTCCCGACGCCCGTTCTCGTACGTGCTGATGACGCTCTGCGTGACACCGGCGCGGGCGGCGAGCTGGACCTGTGTCAGGTCGGCGCGCAGCCGTGCCTCGCGGATGATGGCGGCGGCGGAGAGTGTCGCCGGTGATGCACGGCGCGGTCCTGGCGGCATGGTCGCCACGTTACACAGAATTCTGTATTCCGCATCAGGGACATCGGGCATCGCCGGGACTGTGGCCGATGCGCCCGGAGCGCGGCGTCAGCAGCGGGTCACCCCTGGCGCGAGACGTCCGCCCGGTGGAAGTTCAGCGCCGACCGGGACGGCGTGGGCCCGCGCTGTCCCTGGTACCGCGACTGGTACTCGGCGGACCCGTACGGCTTCTCCGCCGGGCTCGACAGCTGGAAGAAGCAGAGCTGCCCGATCTTCATGCCGGGCCACAGCTTGATGGGCAGGGTCGCGACGTTCGAGAGCTCCAGGGTCACGTGCCCGGAGAAGCCCGGGTCGATGAAGCCCGCCGTCGAGTGCGTGAGGAGCCCCAGACGACCGAGCGAGCTCTTGCCCTCGAGTCGTGCGGCGATGTCGTCCGGCAGCGAGACCACCTCGAACGTCGACCCGAGCACGAACTCACCCGGGTGCAGGACGAAGGCCTCGTCCGGGTCGGTCTCGACCAGGCGGGTGAGCTCGGGCTGGTCCTCGGCAGGGTCGATGTGGGGGTACTTGTGGTTGTCGAACAGCCGGAAGTACTTGTCGAGCCGGACGTCGATGCTCGACGGCTGCACGAGCGAGGCGTCGTACGGGTCGAGGCCGATCCGGCCCTGGTCGAGCTGAGCGGCGATGTCGCGGTCGGAGAGCAGCACGGTGGCAGCCTAGTCGGGCCGTTACCCGCGGTGACGTCGGCCGACCGCGGGGCCGGAGCCTCAGGACTCGAACGCGTCGAGGACCCAGTCGTCCGTCGGCGGCGTGCGGTCGTCCCAGCGCAGGCGGACGTCACCGACCTCGACGACGTGCACGCCGCGGTGCGCCAGGGCGCGCTGACAGCGGTGGCCGTGCAGGGTCGCACCGCAGCCGGACCGCGCGGAGACGGCAGGACCGGCGAACCGCGGGATCCGGATGCCGAGCACGTCGCGGCCGCGACGGGGGAGACGAGCACGTCGGACGACGCGGTCGTGGGAGTGCAGAAGGCGCACGAGGACTCCAGCTCTTCGCAGGGATGCGAGTGAACGAGTGGCCGGGGTCTGGGGCTACCAGGAAGGACGGTACCTGCACGGACCTCCGAGTGGGCGGAGTCCGCGCGACTAGGCTGAACGCATCCGCTTCAGCACCCAGCCCCCGCGCTGCAGCACCGTCCAGCAGGAGCGCTGATGACCACCATGACGACCGCCCTCCACGGCCCGCGCTGCCCGTCGCGCGCACGGCCGTGAGCGCGTTCCACGACGCGGCCCGCCGGCTGCAGAGCGGTGACGACGACGCGATCGCCACCGCGTTCGTCGACGTCCTGCCCATCAGCGGGGCGGCGCTGTCGACGCTGGGGCCGCCCTTCGGCAGCTCCGTGATCACCGCGACCGACCCGAAGTCCGCGGAGTCCGACGAGCAGCAGGTGCTCCTCGGCGAAGGGCCCGGTTGGTCGGCGCTGCGCCGACGGTCCCCGGTCCTGGTCTACGACCTGAGCACGGGCGGTGACGAATGGCCGTCCGCGAAGGCGGCCCTGCGCGAGACCGGCTGGGCGGGCCTGCTGTCGTTCCCCTTGTCCGTCGGGACCTTCGACCTCGGCGCCGTGACCCTGTACCGGTTCGACACCGACCCCCTCGCCACCGGCCAGCTCGACGAAGCCGCACTGCTCGCCCGGCTGGCGGCGCTCCGGGTCCTGTCCTCGGCGACGCGTGACGTCGAGGACGGTCGTACCCCGCCGTCGGTCTCAGTGTCCCAGCCTTCCGGTCGGCACGTGCACCAGGCCACCGGGATGGTCATCGCCCAGCTCGGGCTCACGCCGGACGAGGCACTGCTCGTCCTGCGCGCGCGGGCGTTCGCGGACGGGCAGCCGCTGCACGCGATCGCGGAAGGCGTCATCGAACGCCGTATCGACTTCCGCGACCCGGGCACCACCGACTCAGCACAGGAAGAGGAACGCTGATGGCGCAGAGCAGAGAGCACGGCCTCGTCGAGGCGTTCGTCACCCTCGCCGACACCCTGGTCGACGACTACGACGTCATCGAGCTGCTCGAACTCCTGGTCGGCAAGGCCGCCGAACTGTTCGACGTCAGCGCGGCAGGCATCATGCTCGCAACACCGACCGACGAACTCGAACTCGTCGCGTCGACGAGCGAGCGGAGCAACCTGGTCGGGATCATGCAGATCGACGCCGACGAGGGCCCCTGCATCGAGGCGTACCGCTCCGGCCAGGTCGTCTCGGTCGGCAGCGTCGACGAGTTGCACGCACGGTGGCCGCGGTTCGCCGAGGCGTCGGCGTCCTTCGGGTACGCCTCTGTGCACGCCATCCCGCTCCGGCTGCGGAACGAGACCCTCGGCTCGATGAACCTGTACCGCGAGCACCCGGGCGTCCTGAACGAGGACGACGTCGTCGCCGCCCAGGCCCTGACGGACGTCGCGACGATCAGCATCCTGCAGCAGCGGGTGCTCGAGCAGGCCACCGTCGCCCGGTCGCAGTTGCAGCGGGCGCTGGACAGCCGGGTCGTCATCGAGCAGGCCAAGGGCGTTCTGGCGCAGACGCACGCGGTCGACATGGACGAGGCCTTCCGCCTGCTCCGCTCCTACGCGCGCTCGCACCAGCTGCAGCTCGCCGACACGGCTCGGCAGGTCGTGGCGCGGACCATCACGATCTGACGGTCGGCCAGTCGGCCCGTCGCCGTCAGGAGGCGCGACGTCAGGAGGCGTCGAGCAGGTCACCGCCGCTGCGGACGACGTCCTCGGCGGCGGCCCGGAGTCCGCGCCCTGACCGTCGTGCGCCGTCGCGCAGGACGCGGAAGGCCTCGTCGATCTCGACGCCGCGGCGGTAGGCGAGGGCGCCCTTGGCCTGCTCGATCGTCACCCGCGCCTCCAGGGCGTCCGCGACCTGGTCGTGGAGCGTGCGCAGGCGGTCCGGGTCACGCTGCCGGACCAGGGCGGCGGAGGCCGCGTCCGCCAAGAGCTGGATCGCGACGACGTCGCGGTCGTCGTGACCATGGTCGTGGTCGGCGAACACGCACAGTGAGCCGATCGTCGCGGTCCGAAGGCGAACGGGTTCGGCGAACGTCCCGACCAGTCCGCGCTCGCGCATCGTGGTGGCGAACGTCGGCCACTCGGACGCGCGCGTCGACACGTCGGGCACGTCGACCGTCCTGCCGGTCCGGACGCAGTCGATGCAGGAGCCTTCCTCGGTGCCGAGCTGCGCCTCCTCCGCGTCGATGCTCCGTTCGCTCGACGAGGCGATGACGTGCAGCACACCCTCGCGGTCGGCCAGCACGATGCCGGCCTCGGTCGCCGCGGTGGTGCGCACGCAGGCGTCGACCGCTCGGCTCATCGCGTCGAGGACGTCGAGCTCCGGATCGAGGACCTCGCCGATCGCGCGGAGCAGTTGGTCGAACCGGTCCTGGTCGTCGTCGCGCTGTCCTGGAGTCACGTCCCCCACGCTACGGACGGCAGTCGGGGACACCGCCCAGCAACCGGCCCTCGCGCGTCCAGACCCGCGCGCCTACGATGGAGGGTCCGCGGACCGCGGACGGAACCGACCCGAGACAGGTATGGCCGTCACGTCACCCCAGCCCCACCCGGACGCGGCAGGTCGTCCGGACTCCGCCTCCCGACCAGGAGGCCCGGCACCGGACACCGCGCCCGTCACCACCCGCACGTCCACCGTCGCGACCGTCCTCGTGATCGCGCTGCCGCTCGTCGTGGCGTGCGCGGTCCTGGGGATGACGATCACCGGGGCGTTCACCGCGAACCAGCAGCTCGTCTCCGCCGGTGACACCGTGCAGTTCGGCCTCGTCGCAGCCCGTGGTGTGCACGACGGGGTCGCCGCGCTGACGATCGGTCTGCTCATCGTCGCCGCGTTCGCGCTGCCGGCACAGAAGGCCGACCACGGCGCGATGTCGTCCGTGCAGCACCGGGCAGCGCGGTGGGCGGCGGTGTCCGGGTCGGTGTGGTTCCTCGCTGCCGTCGCGGGCATCGTGCTGACCGGCGCGAACACACTCGGCGTCCCGCTGACGAGCCCGGTCTTCGCCCGCAACTTCATGCTCTTCGCGTTCCAGGTCGAGATCGGACAGTCGCTCGTCGTCTCCGCCGCGGCGGTGCTCATCGCGACCGTCGTCGCCGCGTTCGCCACCAGGGCCACCACACTCGCCGTCGCCACGGTCGTGTCGCTGTTCGCGCTGCTGCCCCTCGCGCTCTCCGGCCACGCCGCGGGGTCCCTCGAGCATGCGAACGCCGTCAACTCGCTCGCCGTGCACCTGGTCGGCGTGTGCGTCTGGGCTGGTGGGCTCGTCGCCGTCGTGCTCCTGCGGACGCGGACGAAGGGCGCCACCGGACGCGTCGTCGCCCGGTACTCCACGCTCGCCGGCTGGGCGTTCGCCGCCGTCGCGTTCTCCGGCATCGTCAACGCGCAGCTCCGGCTGACCGGGCCGCTCGACCTGGTCACGACGCCGTACGGGTGGCTCATCACGACGAAGGCCGTGATCCTCGTGCTCCTCGGCGTCGCCGGGGTCCTGCAGCGCCGCAAGCTCGTGCCCGGGCTGCTCCGCGCGCCGACCGACCGCCGGCTCTTCGTGCGCTTCGCCCTGGCCGAGATCGTGTTCATGGCCGTCGCGATCGGCGTCTCCGTCGCCGTCGCCCGCAGCCAGCCGCCGATCCCGCAGACGCCGGAGACCGGAGCCGACACCCGCTCCGGGCTCATCGGGTACCCGTACCCGCCCGAGCAGACCATGCAGACCTACCTGTCGCACTGGCACATCGACTGGATGTGGCTCGCGCTCGCCCTGGTCGGCGCCGGCTGGTACCTGTGGAGCGTCCGCAAGCTCAAGCGGCGCGGCGACTCGTGGCCGGTCGGCAGGACCATCGCCTGGCTCGTCGGCTGCGCCGTGTTCATCTGGACGACCTCCGGGGGACCGGCCGTCTACGGCATGATCCACTTCTCGTCGCACATGGTGCAGCACATGCTGCTCATGATGTTCGTCCCGCTGCCGCTCGTGCTCGGCGGCCCGGTGCTCCTCGCGTTGCGCACCCTGCCGGTGCGCAACGACGGCTCCCGCGGCGCCCGCGAGTGGCTCATGCTGTTCGTGCACTCGCGGTGGATGCAGTTCCTCGCCAAGCCCGCGGTCGCCGGCGTCGTCTTCGCCGGGTCCCTCGTCGTGTTCTACTTCACGCCGGCGTTCGAGTACGCCATGCAGTCCCACGAGTGGCACATCGTGATGATCGTGCACTTCGTCCTGAGCGGGTACCTGTTCTTCTGGGTGTTCGTCGGCATCGACCCGGGACCGCAGCGGCCGCAGTACCCGATCCTCATCATCGCCCTGCTCGCGACCCTGGCCTTCCACGCCTTCTTCGGCGTCGCCGTGATGACCTCGCAGTCGGTGTACGCGATCGACTGGTTCCACGCCCTCGGGCAGACGAACGACGCGGCCCTGCTCGACGACCAGCACACCGGTGGCGGCATCGCCTGGGGTGCCTCCGAGCTGCCGATGGTGTTCGTCGTGCTCATCGTCGTCCGGAACTGGGTGCGGTCGGACGAGCGCACCGCCAAGCGCAAGGACCGCCAGGCCGAGCGGGACGGCGACGCCGAGCTCGACGCGTACAACGAGCGGCTGTCCGCGATGCAGCGGCGCGACTGACCATGAGCACCGGGCCGGAGGCCGACACCGGCCCGGTGCGCGACGCCTACGGACGACGAGCGGCCGAGTACGCGGACCAGCTCGGGACGATGGCGTCGGTGCACCCCGCCGACGTCCACCTCGTCACCACGTGGGCGTCGGGGCGCGGTGGCCCGCTGCTCGACGCCGGGTGCGGTCCAGGGCACTGGACGGGCTACCTCGCGGACCGGGGGCTCGACGTCGTCGGCCTGGACCAAGTGCCGGCCTTCGTCGAGCACGCGCGACGAAGCCACCCCGGCGCGCGGTACGACCTGGGGAGCGTCGACGCGCTGCCGTACGATGACGAGCACTTCGCCGGCGTGCTCGCCTGGTACTCGCTCATCCACCACGACCCGACGAGCATCGGTCGACCGCTGTGGGAGGCGGCGCGGGTCCTCCGTCCGGGCGCCGGGCTGCTCATCGGCTTCTTCACCGGAGACCGCGTGGAGCCGTTCGGCCACGCGGTGACGACAGCCTACCGCTGGCCGCCGGGAGCGCTGGCCGCCGAGGTCCGCGCCGCGGGCTTCACGGTGGTCGAGACGCACACCCGGACGGCAGGTGCACCGCGCCCGCGGCCGCACGGCGCGCTGCTCGCGGTGCGCTGACCGACGCGACCCGACGGCGGCCCCGCCCTGACCGGAGGCGCAGGACGGGCCTCCACACGGGCGCACGGAAGCGCGGTGGGAACGAGGAAGGGCCCCGTCGCGATCGCGACGGGGCCCTTCTGCTGGAACCGAGAGGCTCAGCCCTTCTTGGCGAGCTCGGAGAGCGTCGCGTCGTTCTTGTAGGCCTCGACGGCGTTGTCCTTGGTGACGAGGACCGGGGTCAGCTCGACGGTGGGGACGATCTTCTTGCCGTTGTCGTTGTTCTTGTCCTCGACGGTCTTCGGCTCCTTGCCGGCGGCCAGGTCGGACACCAGGTCGATCGCGGCCTGGGCCTCGTCGGTGGTGTTCTTGTAGATGGTCGAGTACTGCGTGCCCTGCATGATGAGCGGGATCGACGCGGTCTCGGAGTCCTGACCGGTCACGACGGGGTTGTCCTTGCCGGCGGCCTTGGTCGCGGTGAGGATCGCACGGGCGAGCGTGTCGTTCGGCGAGAGGACGCCGTCCAGCTCGGTGTCACCCGTGTAGTACTGCGCCAGGAGGTCCGTCATGCGCGACTGGGCCTTCTGCGCGAGCCAGCCCTGCGTGGCGACCTTCTGGAAGGTGGTCTGACCCGAGGTGACCTTGAGCGTGCCGTCGTCGATCTTCGGCTGCAGGACGTCCATCGCACCGTTGAAGAACACGGTGGCGTTGGCGTCGTCCGGCGAACCGGCGAAGATCTCGACGTTGTACGGCTTGTCGCCCTTCTTCTCCTCGAGGCCCTTGAGGAGCGCCTGCGCCTGGAGCTGGCCGACCTTGAAGTTGTTGAACGCGACGTAGTAGTCGACGTTCTCGGTGTTCAGGATGTTGCGGTCCCAGGCGATGACGGTGGCACCGGCGGCCTTGGCGGCCTTCACCTGCGAGCCGAGCTGCGAACCGTCGGCGGCACCGATGATGACGGCCTTGGCGCCCTTGGTGACCATGCCCGAGATCTGCGACTGCTGGTCCGGGACCGGGCTGCCGGCGTTGGCGTACTGGATGTCGGCCTTGAAGCCGGCTTCCTCGATCGACTTCTTGAACGCCGCGCCCGCGAGGACCCAGTTCTGCGAGGTCTTGGCCGGCAGGGCGACGCCGATGAGGTCGCCCTTCTTGATGGTCGAGGTCGAGCCGGAGCCCGAGTCGCCGGCCTCCGTGTTGCCACGAGCCGAGCAGCCGCTGAGGGCGAGGCCCGCGATGAGCGCCAGGCTGACGCCGGCGACGATCTTCTTGCGCATGTGATTGCTTTCTCTTCGTTGAGGAGGTGGGGCCGGAGCCCCGCTGTGGTGGATGGGTCGTACCGGGTGTCCCGGCGGTCGGTCACCCGACCGCCGGGAGAGCCGAGCTAGGGGAGGGTGACCTTGTCAGGCTGGTCCTCGATCGAGCGCGGCTGCTGCGCGCCGATCGTGTTCTCTTCGGTGTCCTTGCGCTGGAACTGCCGCATCATGCCGCCGATCAGCGACGGACGGCCCTGCGACTTCGAGTAGACGTCGAAGGCGACGGCGACGAGCAGGACCAGACCGCGGATGATCTGCACCCGGTTCGACTCGAGGCCCATGAGCTGCAGGCCGTTCGACAGCAGCGCCATGACGAGACCACCGATGATCGAGCCGGAGATCGTGCCGACACCACCGGCGACCGCGGCGCCACCGACGAACACGGCGGCGATCGCGTCGAGCTCCCAACCGGTGCCGTCCGCGGGACCCGAGGCGCCCGAGTAGGCGACGAACACCATGCCGGCGATCGCGGCGAGGACCGACATGTTCATCATGACGAAGAAGTTGACCTTCTTCGCGGAGACACCGGACAGGACCGCGGCGTTGGCGTTGCCACCGACGGCGTAGACCTGGCGGCCGAAGATCGTGTTCTTCGTGACGAAGCCGTAGACGATCGTGAGGACACCGAGGATGATCGCGACGATCGGGACCGAGGTGCCGACCGGGCCGGCGGCGAACAGGTAGGTCGCGAAGAGCGTGACGGCGACCAGGATGCCCGTGCGGACGATCGAGACCCACAGCGGCGGGACGTCCGCGTGCATCTTCTTGCGGCGGGCCCGGCCACGGGCCTCGATGATGATCAGCGCGGCGATCGTCGCCAGTCCGATGATGAGCGTGCCGTTGCTGAAGCCGAAGTCGGGTCCGAAGTCACCGAGGAAGCCGGCGCCGATCGGGGTGTACTCCTCCGGGACGGGGACCGAGGTCGACGAACCGATGATCTGGTTCGCACCACGGAAGATGAGCTGGCCGGCGAGGGTCACGATGAACGCGGGGACCTTGACGAACGCCACCCAGAAGCCCTGCCAGGCGCCGATGAGGGCACCGATGGCCAGGCCGAGGACGATCGCCGCCCACACCGGGAAGTGCCAGACCGCCATGGACTGCGCCACGACGATGCCGACGACCGCCGCGACCGATCCGACGGACAGGTCGATGTGCCCGGCGATGATCACCATGACCATCCCCAGCGCGAGGATGAGGATGTAGGAGTACTGCAGGAACAGGTTGATCACGTTGGTGGGCTCGAGGATGAGCCCGTTCGTGGTGATCGAGAACAGGATGAGCAGCACGACGAGCGCGATGATCATGCCGTACTGGCCGATGCTGTTGCCCTTGCCGAAGAGCAGCTTCAGGTTGTTCATGAGACGGTGGCGCCCTTCCGCGCGGACGTCATGCTGCGCATGAGCGTTTCTGGATCGGCCTGGTCGGCCGGGAGGTCAGCGGTGATCTGGCCCTCGAAGATGGTGTAGATCCGGTCGGAGAGACCGAGGAGTTCGGGGAGCTCGGACGAGATGAGGATGATGCCCTTCCCCTCGGCCGCGAGCTGCTGGATGATCCCGTAGATCTCGAACTTCGCACCGACGTCGATGCCGCGGGTCGGCTCGTCGAGGATGAGCAGGTCGGGGTCGGTGAACATCCACTTCGACAGGACGACCTTCTGCTGGTTGCCGCCGGAGAGCTTGCCGACGTTGTCCTCGACCGAGGGCACCTTCGTGCGGAGCATCTTCCGGTACTTCTCGGCGACCGAGTACTCCTCGAGGGAGTCGACGACCCCGCCCTTCGAGATCTTCCGCAGGTCGGCGGCGACCGTCGAGCGCTTGACGGTGTCGAGCAGGTTGAGGCCGAGCGCCTTGCGGTCCTCGGACACGTAGCCGAGGCCGTTGTCGATCGCCTGCTGGACGTTCGTGACCTTGATCTCGCGGCCGTCCTTGAAGATCTGGCCGTCGAGCCAGGTGCCGTACGAGCGACCGAACAGGCTCATCGCGAGCTCGGTGCGGCCGGCGCCCATCAGACCGGCGAAGCCGACGATCTCGCCCTTGCGGACGTGGAAGTTCGAGCCCTTGCAGACCAGGCGCGACGAGTCGAGCGGGTGCTGCACGGTCCAGTTGCGGACCTCGAAGAACGTCTCGCCGATCTTCGGCGTGCGGTCCGGGAAGCGCGACTCGAGCGAACGGCCGACCATGCCGCGGATGATCCGGTCCTCGTTGACGCCGTCCGCCTTGACGTTGAGGGTCTCGATGGTCTTGCCGTCGCGGATGATCGTGATCTCGTCGGCGATCTGCTCGATCTCGTTGAGCTTGTGGCTGATGATGATGCTCGAGATGCCCTTGGCCTTCAACCCGACGATGAGGTCGAGGAGGTGCTGGGAGTCGTTCTCGTTCAGCGCGGCGGTCGGCTCGTCGAGGATGAGGAGCTTGACGTCCTTGTGCAGGGCCTTGGCGATCTCCACCAGCTGCTGCTTGCCGACACCGATGTTCTTGATCTGCGTGTCCGGGTCGTCGGCCAGGCCGACGCGGGCGAGCAGGTCCTGCGCGCGGAGCTGGGCAGCGGTCCAGTCGATGCGACCGAAGCGGCCCGGCTCGTTGCCGAGGAACAGGTTCTCCGTGATGGAGAGCTCCGGGATCAGCGCCAGCTCCTGGTGGATGATGACGATGCCGGCCTGCTCGGACTGCTTGATGTTCGAGAAGCGGACTTCCTCGCCCTCGTAGACGATCTCGCCCTCGTACGTGCCGTACGGGTACACGCCCGACAGCACCTTCATCAGCGTGGACTTGCCAGCGCCGTTCTCGCCGCAGATCGCGTGGATCTCGCCGGCGCGGACGCTCAGCGAGACGTCGGAGAGCGCCTTCACACCAGGGAACTCCTTGGTGATGGAACGCATCTCGAGGATCGTCTCGGGAGCGGTGATCGATCGGGTCTCGAGCCCGGTTGCGATCGGGTCGTGACCCTGTGGGGTTGACGCCACGGTGCATCTCCTTCTGCCGCTGCGATGCGGCAGTCCTTCGGTGGAACAGCTGCGGCATCCGAAGGGCACGAGGGTGCGTGCGGACTTCGTTGTCGCGTCCGGTGTCCCTCGTGTGACGGCCGATGTGAACGGTCACATCGAGGAACGGAGGTAATCCTACGCACACGCTCGGCGGGGCTGTCAATTCGGATCGGTCCCGTTTCGGTAACGCCCTGCGCAACATCCGCGCGCAGCGGACGGTGCGCCCCTCGGGCTGGGGACAGACCGACCGGTTCAGCGGCTTCGTGGCGCCCCGGTCGACCCGCGGACGACGAGCTGCGGGACGATGTCGACCGGCCGCAGCAGGTCGTCACCGCTCGGCAGCAGGATGTCGACGCTCCGCCGCCCGAGCTCGGCGAAGTCGACCTGCACGGTGGTCAGCGGCGGCCAGAAGTGCTTCGCCTCGGGGATGTCGTCGTACCCGACCACGGACAGGTCGCCGGGGACGTCCAGCCCGTAGGACCGTGCCGCGTGCATGACGCCGAGCGCCATGGCGTCGTTCGAGCAGAACACGGCGGTGCAGTCCCGCCACCGCAGCAGTTCGCGGCCGGCGTGGTAGCCGAAGTCGGCCGTCCAGTCCCCGAGGATGGGCGGCTGCACGGGCATGTCGCGGTCGGACATCTCACGGAGGAAGCCCTGCATGCGGGCGTCCGCCTCGATCCAGTCCTGCGGCCCGGCGATGTGTCGGACGTACTCGTGGCCGAGGTCGAGCAGGTGAGCCGTCGCCAGGCGCGCACCCTCCATCTGGTCGACCCAGAGCGCCGTCGGGTCCTCGCCGACGCTCGACCGCATGGTGACGTACGGGGTCCGCACGCCGAGTTCCTCGATGAGGTCGAACACCCGCTGCTGCGGCGCGATCACGACGATGCCCTCGACGTCCTGGTCGAGGAGGTGTCCGAGCCCGTCCCGCACCGCGGCGTCCGTCGGGTCCGCGATGTTCGCGGTCGTCACCGAGTACCCCCGGAGGACGGCGGCGTCCTCGATCGCCTGCAGGGTGACGGTCGGGCCGTAGTGCGACCGCTGTGCCGTGAGGACGCCGATGGTGCGCGTCCTGCTCGTCACCAGCGCGCGGGCGGCCCGGTTCGGCCGGTACTGCAGCTCCTCCATGGCGGCGAGGACCCGGTCACGGGTCTCGGCCCGGATCGCGTCCGAGTTGTTGAGCACCCGCGAGACGGTCTGGTGCGAGACGCCCGCGACCCGCGCGACGTCGCGGATGCTGGGGGACCGCGGCTGCTGTGCCCGCGTGGTCGCCATTGCTGCTCTCTCCCAGCTCGGGTCAGCGGCACGCCCATGTGCACGTTCACATCCCGAGCCAGATCATTATGCACGGCTCCCGGATGCGCGCCACCTGAGGGGGCCGCCAGGACGTCGGACGGGAGGCACGTGGCGAGCCGCCACGGGCCTCCCGTCCGGCGCCGCCGACGGCTACAGCCAGTTGCGCTTCCGGAACACCACCCAGAGGACCCCGGCCAGCGCGAGCATCGCGAGGATCGCCACCGGGTACCCGTACCGCCAGTGCAGCTCCGGCATGTGGTCGAAGTTCATGCCGTAGACGCCCGCGATGAGACCGGGGGCGAAGAGGATCGCGGCCCACGACGAGATCTTCTTCACCTCCTCGCCCTGCTGGTGCGCCGCCCGGGCCAGCTGCCGGCTCTCCTCGCCCTGCGCCAGGCTCGCGCTCGTCATCCGGCGCATCGCCTCGTTCTGCTCCTGCGACACCAGGGTGGCGTGCAACGTCAGTGCGTTCTCGAGCAGGGCCCGGAACGAGTCGACCCGCTCGGTGACCCGCAGGGCGTGGTCGAGCACGTTCCGCAGCCGGTGCTGCACGTCGTCGTCCACGCCGTACTTCTCGGCGCCGCGCAGGAGCCCGCGCACCATCGCCGGCACCGGCTTCGTCGCCCGCTGGAAGGCCAGGACCTCGCTGAGCAGCTGGTAGATCCGCTTCGACACCCCGGGGTCGACCTGTCCGGCGAACAGCTGGTCCTCGATCTCGTCGATCTCGTCCTGCAGCACCTCGACGACGGGCGCGTAGCCGTCGACGACCTCGTCGAGCACCGCCGCGGTGACCGCCTCGGACCCCTTCGCCAGGAACTCCGGGTCCGCCTCGCACCGGGCGCGGAGCGAGGCCAGGTCTGGGCGCTCGGCGTGCCGCACGCTCACGACGAAGCGGGCGCCGACGAACAGGTGCACCTCGCCGAACTCGACAGTGCCGGAGTCCTGCCGGTACCAGGCCGGCCGCAGCACCACGAAGAGGGTGTCGCCGTACCGCTCGAGCTTCGCCCGCTGGTGGCCCTTCTGGGCGTCCTCGACGGCGTTCTCGTGCAGGCCGAACTCGTCCGCGACGGCAGCGAGCTCGTGCGGGTCCGGGCGGAGCAGCCCGATCCACGACAGGTCGCCACTCGTGCCGAGCGTCAGACTCTGCTGCGACGCCACCCGTCGGCCGTCGACGTACACCGCGTTGTCGATGAGTGCCATGCTCTGCTCCCTCGGTCGGGAGGGCGAGCGGGCGCGATGCCTGCCGGGGACGACCCGGCGGCAGGGGAGATCAGGACACGGGCGCGGCACGGACCACGAGGGACGGCCGGCCCGTGTGGTGATGGTCACCCGACATCGCGCCTCACCTGCCCTTCGTCAGTCCGTCGGCCCGTGCGCTGCGCAGGGCCGTCGGCCAACCTACCCCCGACCGGCGAGGGCGTCGAGCGGCAGTTCGGCGAGCTGCCAGCCGAGCCAGGGGCTGAACGCGAAGGGGGCGTTCGTGACGGCGGCGCGGAGCTTGTCCTCGGACAGCCACACCCACTCGGACACCTCGTCGGCGGCGGGCTGCGGGTCGCCGTCGGCCACCGCTCGGAACACCGGGCAGACCTCGTTCTCGACGATCCCGGAGGCGTCGACCGCGCGGTAGCGGAAGTCGGGCAGGACCATCTCGACGCTGTGCACGGTGAGGCCGAGCTCACGGTCGGCACGGCGGGCGATGGCGTCCTCGAAGGACTCGTCCGGGCCGGGGTGCCCGCAGAACGAGTTGGTCCACACGCCCGGCCACGTCTTCTTGACGAGGGCGCGTCGGGTCACGAGGAGGTCGCCGGCCGCGTTCTGGACGTGGCAGCTGAAGGCGAGGTGGAGGGGCGTCTGGTCTGTGTGCACCGTGAACTTGTCGGCCGTACCGATCGGGGTACGATCGTCGGCCAACAGCACCACGGTTTCCGGGAAAAGGCTCATCTGCCTCGATAGATTAGGCCAATGACCGAGGAAGCGGCCACCGTGGCGCACATCGACCTCGCGCTGGTGGATGAGTGCCTGGAGCGCTTCTTCACGGTGTCGAGCGCCCGAGCCCAGGCCTTCGGCCGGCCGTCGGAGGAACTGTGGCGTGTGCTGCGCAGGGCGAGCATGGGCGGGAAGCGGTTCCGGCCGCGCATGGTCCTCACCTCGTACACCGCGCTCGGGGGTGACGACGTGCACGCTGCGTCGCAGGTCGCCGCCGCCTACGAGCTGCTGCACACGGCCCTCGTCGTGCACGACGACGTGATCGACCGCGACTGGTCACGTCGTGGCCGACCGAACGTGGCCGGGTCCTTCCGCGACACCGCGACGACCGGCGGCCTGCCGCTGCCGACGGCCGAGCACCGTGGGACGAGTGCCGCCGTGATCGCCGGTGACCTCGCCCTCGCAGCCGCCCCGCGCTTCATCGAGGCGAGCGGCGTCACCGGGGAACGCCGGTCGCGCCTGCTCGACCTGTTCGACGACGCGGTCTTCGCCAGCGCCGCCGGTGAGATGGCGGACGTCGACCTCGCCCTCGGCGTCATGCCGACCGTCGACGAGGTCCTGCAGATGGAGCGCGCGAAGACGAGTGTCTACAGCTTCGAGGCGCCACTGCAGTCCGGGGCGGTGCTCGCCGGCGCACCCGAGCCCGTCGTCGCCTCGCTCGGGGCCTTCGGGCGGGAGATCGGCATCGCCTACCAGATCGTCGACGACCTCCTCGGGGTCTTCGGCAACGAGGGCTCGACCGGCAAGACCGCGATCGGGGACCTCCGCGAGGGCAAGCGCACCATGCTGATCGCCTACGCCGCCACCACCGACTGCTGGCCGGACCTCGCCCCCTACCTCGGCGACCCGGACCTGACGGAGGAACGCGCGGCCGGCCTCCGCGACCTGCTCGTGGAGTGCGGCGCCCGGGACGCCGCCCTCGACCGGGTCCGCGACCACACCGCCCTGGCCCGCGCCGAACTCGCCGGCCTGCCGTGCGAGCTCGGCGCCCGGCTCGAGGGACTCGTCACCGAACTCGTGGAGCGCGTCCGGTGAGCGCGAGCACCACCCCGCACCGACTCCCGCTGTACGACGCCACCGCCGAGGCCGCCTCGAGCGTCGTCATCAGTCGGTACTCCACGTCCTTCGGGCTCGCCAGCCGCCTGCTCACGAAGGACATCCGTGAGCACATCCGGAACGTCTACGCCCTGGTCCGGGTCGCCGACGAGGTCGTGGACGGACCGGCGACCGAGGCCGGCCTCGACCCGGTCCTGGCCCGGACGGTCCTCGACGAGCTCGAGACCGACACCGAGCGTGCGATGGCCCGCGGGTTCTCGGTGAACCCGGTCGTGCACGCCTTCGCACGGACCGCCCGGACCGTCGGGTTCGGCAGCGGACTCACCCGGCCGTTCTTCGCGTCGATGCGGATGGACCTCGAGCAGACCGAGCACGACCAGACCTCGTTCGACGCCTACGTCTACGGCTCGGCCGAGGTCGTCGGGCTGATGTGCCTCCGCGCCTTCGTGTACCGCGCCGGACGGCCGACGTTCGACGACGCCGTGCTCGTCGACGGCGCCCGGGCACTCGGCGCCGCGTTCCAGAAGGTCAACTTCCTCCGTGACCTGCACGCCGACTTCGAGGTCCTCGGGCGCTCGTACTTCCCGGGCGTCGACGTCCGCACCTTCGACGAGGCCACGAAGGACCGGCTCGTCGCCGACGTGCAGGCCGACCTCGACCGCGCCGCCGTCACCGTCCCGCTGCTGCCGAGGGACGCCCGCCCCGCGGTCGCCCTCGCGCACGCCCTGTTCCAGGAGCTCAACGACCGCATCGCCGCCACCCCGGCGGACCGGCTGGTCACCTCGCGGGTCCGGGTCCCGAACCCCGTGAAGGCGCGACTCGCCGCCCGCGTCCTCAGCCGCCGCGGCACCCTGCCCGCGCGCACCGTCACCACCCTCCAGACTGGAGGCTCGTCATGAGCCCGACCCGCGCCTCCCGTCCGACCGATGCACCGGCCACGGCAGCACCGGCCACCGCGACGGCCGCAGCGTCCACCCGCCGGACCGTCCCGGTCCGTCGCGCCGTCGTCATCGGCGGCGGGATCAGCGGGCTGGCGGCCGCCGCCCTGCTCGCCCGGGACGGCTTCGCCGTGACCGTCCTCGAGCAGCGCACCCAGCTCGGCGGTCGCGCCGGCACGTGGGAGCAGGACGGCTTCCGCTTCGACACGGGGCCGAGCTGGTACCTCATGCCCGAGGTGTTCGACCACTTCTTCCAGCTGCTCGGCACCAGCGCCGACGAGCAGCTCGACCTCGACGTCCTCGACCCCGGCTACCGCGTGTACACCGAGGGGTACGACGAGCCGATCGACCTGCGCGCCTCGCGCGAGGAGAACATCGCGCTCTTCGAGTCCATCGAGCCCGGAGCCGGCGCGCGGATGGCGGAGTACCTCGACTCGGCGGCCGACACGTACGAGATGGCCGTGCGCCGGTTCCTCTACGGCACGTTCCAGGACCTCACGGAACTCGCCGCCCCCGACGTCCTCAAGCGGCTGGGCAAGCTCGCCCGACTGCTCGTCCAGCCGCTGTCCTCGTTCGCGTCCACCGCGGTGAAGGACCACCGGTTGTGGCAGGTCCTCGGCTACCCGGCGGTGTTCCTCGGCACGAGCCCGTACGCGGCGCCGAGCATGTACCACCTGATGAGCCACCTCGACCTGGCCGACGGGGTGCTCTACCCGAAGGGCGGCATCACGCAGGTCATCGCCGCCGTCGAGCGGGTCGCGCTCGCCGAGGGGGCCGCCGTCACCACCGGGGCGACCGTCTCCCGGATCCTCGTGCAGGACGGCCACGCCACCGGTGTCGCCTGGCGCGACCAGGACGGCGCGGAGCACGTCGAGCGCGCCGACCTCGTGGTGAGCGCCGCCGACCTCCGGCACACCGAGATGGAGCTCCTCGAGCAGGAGCACCGCACCCACGACGCCCGGCACTGGGCCAAGCGCGACCCGGGCCCCTCGGCGGTGCTCGTCTACCTCGGCGTCGACGGCCCCGTCCCCGGGCTGCTGCACCACACGCTGGTGTTCACCGAGGACTGGAAGGCGAACTTCGGCGCCATCTTCGGCAAGGACCGGCACGTGCCGGACCCCGCGTCGATTTACGTCTGCGCACCCTCGCTCACCGACGACTCGGTCGCGCCCGAGGGCCAGAGCAACCTGTTCGTCCTCGTGCCGCTGCCCGCCGACGTCTCGATCGGCAAGGGCGGCATCGACGGCGCCGGTGACGCCCAGGTCGAGGCGATCGCCGACCGTGCGATCGACGTCATCGCCGAGCGCGCCGGGGTGCCGGACCTCCGCGACCGGACCCGCGTCCGCCGCACGATCGGCCCGCAGGACTTCGCCGACGACCTCAACGCCTGGAACGGCTCGATGCTCGGCCCGGCGCACACACTGGCCCAGAGCGCGTTCTTCCGCGAGAAGAACGCCTCCACCAAGGTCGACGGGCTCTACTACGTCGGTGCCTCGACGATCCCGGGGATCGGTCTGCCGATGTGCCTCATCAGCGCCGAGGTCCTGCTCAAGCGCATCCACGGTGACACCTCGACCGAGCCGCTGCCGACCCCGCTCCGGCGGCACGCCGACGCACCGCCGGTACGGACGACGGGCTGATGCCGGGGTCGTACCTGGCCGGCCTGCTCGTCTCGATCGCCGGGATCGCGGTGCTCGACGCCCGCCACCGGCTGTTCTTCTGGCGCGCACCGCTGCGGGCTTCGCTCGTGATGGTCATCGGGCTGGTGTTCTTCATGCTGTGGGACGTCGCCGGTGTCCACCTCGGCATCTTCTTCATCGGCGCGGACGGGCTGCTCACCGGCGTGCTCCTGGCACCGGACGTCCCGCTCGAGGAGCTCTTCTTCCTGGTGCTGCTGTGCTGGACGACGATGGACCTGTTCGGCGCGGTGCGTCCGGTGGTCGGGAGGCTGGCCGGGCGCCGCGCCGCCGCTGCCGGCGACACCGCGGACGACGGTGCCGCTGCGGACGGTGCCGCTGCGCGTCGAGGCCGGGAGGCCTCGTGAACGAGTCGACGACGTACGCGCTGCTCGCGGTGCCGTTCCTCGGACTCGCGGCCCTCGTCGCGGTCCTGGCCGGGGTCGTGTCCGCCCGTCGGGGGCGTGGCGCCACGACCGCCGAGCCGGGCCCGGCGCCCGCTCCTCGTCGTCCTCGCCGGACCGGCGTCGCCAGCGCCGTCGTCACGGGGATCGCACTGCTCGTCATGACGTGCGTGTTCAACAACGTCATCGTGGGGCTCGGCATCGTCGCCTACGACCGGGCGCTCGTGCTGGGGGCGCGCGTCGGTCTGTTCCCGGTGGAGGACCTCGCGTACTCGATCGGCGCCGTCCTGCTGCTGCCGAGCTGCTGGGTCCTGCTCGACCGACCGGTACGGTCGGAACGCCCGACCCAGCCGTCCCGCACCCCGGAGGAGAGCCCATGACCGTCAGTCGCGCCTCCAGGCCGTCGACGCTCCGCGCCCTGTTCGTGTCCTCCCGGCCGATCAGCTGGGTGAACACCGCCTACCCGTTCGGTGCCGCCTACCTGCTCGGCAGCGGGGTCGGCGTCGACGGGGGCGGCGGGTCCTCGCTCGCCGCGTTCCTCGTCGGGGTCGTGTACTTCCTCGTGCCGTACAACCTCGCGATGTACGGCATCAACGACGTCTTCGACTACGAGTCCGATCTGCGCAACCCGCGCAAGGGCGGTGTCGAGGGCGCGCTGCTCGACCGGAGCGTGCACCGCGCCACCCTGTGGGCCGTGGCCGTGACCAACGTGCCGTTCCTCGTCGCGCTCGTGCTGCTCGGCGCTGCGAGCGGGAACGGGCCGTGGTCGTGGCTCGTGCTCGCGGTCAGCGTGTTCGCCGTCGTCGCCTACTCGGCACCGGGACTGCGGTTCAAGGAGAAGCCGTTCCTCGACTCGCTGACCTCGTCGACGCACTTCGTGTCCCCGGCCGTCTACGGGCTCACGCTCGCCGGGCCCGGGTGGACCCGCGAACTCGTCGCGGTGTGCGTGGCGTTCTTCCTGTGGGGCGTCGCCTCGCACGCGTTCGGTGCCGTCCAGGACGTCCTGGCCGACCGGGCCGGCGGGATCGGGTCGGTGGCGACCGTCATCGGTGCCCGCGCGACCGTCCGACTGGCGTTCGTGGCCTACCTGGTCGCCGGGGTGGCGTTGCTGTTCTCGGCGTTCCCGGGGCCGATCGCCGCGGTCGTCGTCGTGCCGTACGCGCTCAACGTGCTGCCGTGGTGGAACGTCACGGACGACGGGGCCGAGGCGGCGAACGCCGGGTGGAAGCGGTTCCTCTGGATCAACTACCTGGCGGGCTTCATCGTGACGATGGCCCTGATCGGGTACGCCTTCACGCACTGAGCACGGCGGGGTGCGCCGGCCGCGCTGGCTGCGCGGCCGCGCTGGCTGCCGGAGGTCAGGCCGCGCCGGCCACCCGCCGCGCCTGGCTCACCGCTGCCCGGACACCGCGGGACCACGACGGACCGTGGCCGGGCAGGACGTGCTGCGCCTCGGTGTCCACGAGCAGGTCGAGCGACGCCACGGCGGTGTCGACGTCGGCAGTGGCCGCCGGGGCGACGATCCGCGGACCGATCCCGCCGGTGTAGGGGTCGAGTGTGACCAGGGCGTCACCGACGACCACGGCGTCGCGGTCCGCGAAGTGCAGCGCCACGTGTCCGTCCGTGTGCCCGGGTGTCTCGATGATCCACGGGTTGCCCGGGGTGTCGGCGCGGGACTCCATGGTCTCGACCTCGTCGATCCCGTCGACCGTCGCCGCTCCGGCCAGGAGCATCCGGCCGAGGGGCCGCAGCCCGCCGGGGTGGGTGAGGACGAAGCCGAACCGGTTCACCGCCGGTCGGTACGAGTAGGGGTGCGCGGCCAGGTCGCGGTCGCCCGGGTGCACGTACACCGGTGTGCCCCACTCCCGGTGCATCCGGGCCGCGGTGCCCACGTGGTCGAAGTGCCCGTGCGTGAGCAGCAGGGCCTCGACCCGGTCGGGGGAGTACCCGAGGTCGTGCACGGCGAGCTGCAGGTGCGGCCAGACCGCGGGCAGCCCGGCGTCGACGACGAGCAGTCGGTCCCCGGTCTCGACCAGGTAGGTGTTGGTGTGTGCGAGCTCGAGGCGGTGGATGCCCTCGGCGACGTCCCGGAACAGCATGACGGGCACGCTAGGCCGACACTGCTGGACGCCTTGCCGGGCGGACGAGCGCTGCGCCGCTGCCGTGGTCGCACCGACCCGGTTCCACCGCAGCGCGTTCCGCGAGTGCTCTCGGTCCGGAGCGTGTACTCAGGGTGCATGCCCAACGACTCCCTCCCCGAGCTCGAGCTCGCGAACGTGCGGACCCGGGAGCGGATCACCGAGACGGTGGACCGCATCCGGCAGAAGGCGGACGTGCCCGCGCGCACCCGCCTGGCCGTCGCGAAGACCAAGCAGCGCTGGCACCGTGATCCGACGCCCCTCGTCGCCGTCGCGATGACCGCTGCGGCCGGCATCGCCGCGGTCGTCGTCGGCATCCGCATCCGGAACACCCCCGCCGGTCGTCTCGCCGCCCTCCGCGAGCCGGCGCCCGTGCCGGTGTTCAAGCCGGTCAAGGTCGGCAAGGACGGCAAGTCGAAGGGCGTCCCGGTCTTCGCGCGCAAGGACCCGACGGGCAACCCGGTGTACCAGGAGCGCAAGGCGGCCGAGAAGCGTCGGAAGAAGGACGCCGCGCGGACCGGGAAGTCGATCAAGCGGATGAAGAAGGCGGCGAAGGGCTGACCATGGCGAAGGAATCACAGAAGCCGGCAGCGAACGACCCTCGCAAGCCGGACTCACCCACCGACCTCAAGAAGCCGACGGTCTTCTACACGCTGAAGAAGACCCTCCGCGAGTTCACCGCCGACCAGTGCACCGACCTCGCGGCGGGGCTGACGTACTACTCCGTCCTCGCGCTCTTCCCGGGCCTGCTGGCGGTGGTGTCGATCCTCGGTCTGTTCGGCGACCCGTCGAAGACCATCGACACCCTGCTGCAGATCATCGGCAACGTCGGGTCGAAGGACGTCGCAGACCTCCTCCGTGACCCGGTCGAGGGCCTCGTCCGGTCGCCCGCCGCCCCGGTCACGTTCATCGTCGGTATCCTCGGCGCGCTCTGGTCGGCCTCCGGCTACGTCGGCGCGTTCGGCCGCGCGATGAACCGCATCTACAACGTCCGCGAGGGACGTCCGATCTGGAAGCTCCGTCCGACCATGCTCGGCGTCACCGTGACCACGGTCGTCCTGCTCGTCGTCGGTCTGCTCACCCTCGTGTCCGGACCGCTCGCCCGCAGCTTCGGTGACGTCATCGGTCTCGGGGACGTGGCGGTGACCGTGCTGTCGATCGTGCAGTGGCCGATCCTGCTCGTCATCGCGATCGTCATCGTGGCGGTGCTCTACTACTGGTCGCCGAACGTCCGGCAGCCGAAGTTCACCTGGGTCGGCGGTGGCTCGATCCTCGCGCTCCTCATCTGGATCATCGCGAGCGTCGGCTTCGGGTTCTACGTCGGGAACTTCTCGAACTACAACGCCACGTACGGCTCCCTCGGTGGTGTGATCGTCTTCCTGCTGTGGATCTGGATCACGAACAACGCGCTGCTGTTCGGTGCCGAGTTCGACGCCGAGATCGAGCGCGGCCGTGAACTCCAGGCCGGCATCAAGGCGGAGGAGGACATCCAGCTCCCCGAGCGCGACACCCGCCAGACCGAGAAGCAGGACGAGAAGCGCGCCGAGGACGTCCTGCAGGGCATCCGCATCCGGCAGAGCGCCGGCGAGACCAAGGACGAGTGAGCACGGCGCGCGAGCGCGTCCTGCCCGGGAGGCTCGGTGACGGTTCCGTAGGCTTGCCTGCGTGACCGACACCGAGCCTCCCGTCCTCGTCTCCGCACCTGCCAGCGACCGGCCGGTCGCGCTCGTCACCGGCGCGACCCGCGGCATCGGCCGTGCGATCGCCGCCGACCTGGGGCGGACGCACCACGTGCTCGTCGGCGGCCGGGACGCCGACGTGGTCGCCGCCGTCGTGGCGGAGCTGCCGAGCGCGGAGCCGTTCGTCGGCGACCTCGGCGCCGGAGACGTGCCCGCCGTGCCGAGCTGGATCGACGTGCTCGTGCACTCCGCCGGCGTCGAGCAGGGCACGCGCATCGCCGACACCCCGCGGGACACCTGGGAGGCCGTCTTCGCCACCAACGTCTTCGCGGTCGCCGAGCTGACCCGTGTGGCGATGCCCGGCCTCCGTGCGGCCCGCGGGCTCGTCGTGACGATCAACAGCGGCGCCGGCTTCACGGCCGGCCCCGGGGGTGGTGTCTACGCGGCCTCGAAGTTCGCGCTCCGTGCCTTCACCGACGCCCTGCGCGACGAGGAGCGGGCGAACGGCGTGCGGGTGTCGAGCGTGCACCCGGGCCGCACCGACTCGGACATGCAGCGGGCCCTCACCGAGAAGCTCGGCGAGGAGTACGACACCGACTACTACCTGGCTCCCGAGGACGTCGCCGCCGCCGTCCGCACGGTGGTCGACCTGCCGGAGCGTGGCACCGTCGAGATGCTCTCGATCCGGCCGTCGCGGCGGCGCTGAGCGCACGACGGGGTACGGCAGGCCGGACGGCCGCGCAGGGGCAGCGCGCAAGATGTCCGGCATGGCTGACGACGAGAAGCAGACGCGGGACGACTTCCACGACGCGGTGAACATGACCGCGTCACAGCTCGAGAAGTGGCTGGACACCGACGAGTCGAAGTCCGTCGGACAGAAGAAGGACGGCGCGACCGAGTCGACCGGGCACGAGTCCGGTCGGCACATCGTGGCGATCCTCGGCAAGAAGCAGGGCGACCTCACGGACGAGGACCACGCACACATGCGCAAGGTCGTCGGCTACGTCGCCCGGCACTCGGAGCAGCGCCCCTCAGGCGACGTCACCGAGACCAAGTGGCGGTACTCGCTCATGAACTGGGGCCACGACCCGCTGAAGTAGGCAGGCCGCTCAAGTAGCGTGGCGGGCATGCCGGACAACCTGCTCCCGAACCCCTCGACGAACCCCGAGACCCTGCTGCCCGCCGAGCCCGAGGTGGACGCGCTCCTCCGGTCGAACGCACCCGTCTCCTCGGTGGTGGTGTCGCACCCGTCGTCGAGCCTGGCGTGGGCGCTGCTCGCCGACGAGGCCTGGGAGCGGGGCGCCACGCTCGAGTCCTACGCGTACGCCCGGGTCGGCTACCACCGCGGTCTCGACGCGCTCCGCAAGGCGGGGTGGCGCGGTGCCGGGCCGGTGCCGTGGTCGCATGAGCCGAACCAGGGCGTCCTGCGGTCCCTGTTCGCCCTGCGCCGCGCGGCCGAGGCGATCGACGAGCCCGGCGAACCCGAGCGCCTGACGCAGTTCCTCGACGGCGCGGACCCCGCCGCCGCCGACGCCATCGCGCGCGGCTGACCCGCGGCCCGGGGCGTCGGGCTCAGGATCGCGCTCCCGCACGGACATCGCACCCTGTCGGGACTGGGCGCGACTCCCGCGGCGGGGCGTGACGGGCACGCCGTGCCGCCGGCCCTACGCCAGCAGCACGCTCCAGCTCCGGGCACTCGGCCAGAGCTGGTGCTCCGGCAGGACGTCGAGCCCGCACGCCCGGCTCCCGAGGCCGTGCTGCGCGTCGTCGAGGTACAGGTACAGCGCGTCCGGCGTCGGCAACTCGTGCGGGTGCTCGGCACGCCCGACCTGCTGCGCGGTCCACGGCGTCAGGGTGAACCCGGCGCGGTGTCCCGACGCCGGGTCCGGCACCGTCGTCACCGTGACCGGCCCGACGCTCAGCGTGCGGAGCCCCGGCCGGTGCCCGGTCTCCTGCGGCATCGAGTAGCGCGTGGTCAGCGCTGACACAGGGGCCTCGAAGCGTCCGACCCGAGCGGCGTGCGACGAGTCGGCGTACGACTCGTCCGGCCCGGTACCGAACCACGACGCGGTCTCGGACAGCAGCTCCGCCGGTAGGTCGATCCGCACACCGATGCGTGGCCAGGTCACGTCCCAGCCGCCGAACGGCACGGCGTCGGTGCGCAGCAGCAGCCCGGCGTCGGTCAGCGTCCACCGGTGCACGACCTCCACACCGGCCGCGCTGTTCGCCGCCGCGACGCGGACGCGCTGCACGAGGCCGTCGTCGGTGCGCTCCACCGAGACGAGCCGGTGCGTCAGACGGTCGAGCCCACGGGCCTCCCACCGCGACGCCGACGAGGGGGCCGTGGGGTCGCCGACGCCGTGCGTCAGCACCGGGTCGGCGGTCTCGTACCCGCCCTGCGAGGCGCCGCGGTCGTTGTCCGTCGGCGCGCGCCACAGTTCGAGTCGAGGGCCGGCGACGGCGTGCCCCTTGAAGGAGGCGAGGTCGCCGCGGGCGGTGAACGTCGCGTCCCCGAGGCGGTCGCCGTCCCAGCCGGCCGTGGAGGCTCGGGGCGCCGCCGCCGGTGCGCTCGCCACGAGCGTCTGGGTGCGTGCCACGACGTGGCCGGTGTCCGCCCACGACGTCGGCCCGGCGAGCTCCGCCACGACCTCGAGCCACAGCTCATCGCCCGGGGGGAGGGGGCTCTGGTCCGCCCGTGCTGCCGCGAGCACCTCCGCCGGGACCGGCACCGTGGCGGACTCGCGCGCTGCGACGACACCGGGGGCGAGCCTCCCGGACGCCTCGACGACGCCGTTCCGCGACAGCGTCCACACGAACCGCAGGCCCGCGGTCGAGGCGGAGTGGTACCGGTTCTCGACCAGGACGGTGCCCCCACCCGCGACCGTGCCACCTCCGAGCGGGGAGACGGACAGCCGCACCGGCGAGACGACGGCCGCGAACTCGGCGAGTCCGGGCGTCGGGGTGTCGTCCGGCAGGACGAGGCCGTCCATCACGAAGTTGCCGTCGTGCACGACCTCCTGGAAGTCGCCGCCGTACGCGTGGTAGGGGGTGCCGTCGGCGGTGGAGGCGAGGAGCCCGTGGTCGCGCCACTCCCACACGAAGCCGCCGTGCAGGCGCGGGTACCGGTCGACCAGGGCCTCGTACTCGGCGATCTGACCGGGGCCGTTGCCCATCGCGTGCACGTACTCGCAGTGGATGAACGGCTTCGACCGCTGGCGAGCGGCCTCGGCAGGCCCGCAGCCGAGCAGGGGCGTGGCCGGACCGCCGCCGATCGACCCGGTCTCCTGCAGCGTCGGGTACATCCGCGAGTACACGTCGGTGTACGCGCCCGTGTGGTCGCCCTCGTAGTGCACGGGGCGTTCGACGTCGCGGGCGTGCACCCACTGCGCCATCGCGGCGAGGTTCCGCCCCGTGCCGGACTCGTTGCCGAGCGACCACATCACGATCGACGGGTGGTTCTTGTCCCGCTCCACCGTCCGGGCGATGCGGTCGAGGTAGGCGTCCTCCCACGCGGGGTCGTCGGAGGGGTTGCCGACCCAGCCCTGGAACTCGAACCCGTGCGTCTCGAGGTCGCACTCCAGGACGACCCAGAAGCCGAGTTCGTCCGCCAGGTCGAGCACCCGCGGGTGCGGCGGGTAGTGCGAGGTGCGGATGGCGTTGACGTTCGACCGCTTCATCAGCGCCAGGTCCGCGCGGGCGTGGGCTTCGTCGAACACCCGGCCGCGCTCGGGGTGCGTCTCGTGCCGGTTCACGCCGTGGAACACGACGCGCTCCCCGTTGACCAGGAACCGGTCGCCGACGATCTGCACGGTCCGGAAGCCCAGACGGAGCGACACGGTCTCACCGTCGCTGCTGCTGCCCTCGCTGCCCGAGGCCAGGGTCGCGTCGTACAGCCGGGGGAGTTCGGCGCTCCACGGTTCGACGCCCTCGACGGTGATCGGGGCGACGTCGTCGACGGAGCCCCAGGTCACGTCGACACCGAGTTCCGGCACGGCCAGGCGCACCGGGAACACCGCGTCGAGGGTCGGCACCGCGATCGTGCCGGTCCCGGTCGACGGGCGGCCCGACGCAGCGGTCCCGGCGGAGGCAGCGTCCCCGAGCGTCGCGGTCCAGCCGGCGCGGACGAACACGTCGTCGATCGACGCGGCCGGACGTGCGAGCAGGGTGACGTCGCGGAAGATGCCGGGCAGCCACCACTGGTCCTGGTCCTCGAGGTACGAGGCCGCCGACCACTGGTGCACCCGGACCAGGAGCTCGTTCGTGCCGGGCCGCAGGAACGCCGTCACGTCGAACTCGGTGGCCAGTCGTGAGCCGGTCGACCACCCGACGAGCGAGCCGTTCACCCACACCCGGAAGTGCGACTCCACCCCGTCGAACCGGAGCAGCACCCGTGCTGCCGTGTCGAACGCATCCGGCAGCGTGAACGTCCGGCGGTGGTCGCCGGTCGGGTTCTCGTCCGGCGGGTGCGGCGCATCGACCGGGAACGGGTACTGGACGTTCGTGTAGCTCGGCGCGCCGTGCCCGTGGAGGACCCAGTGTGACGGCACCGGGAGCGTGCCCCAGCCGTCCGGGTCGTCGAACCCCGGGGCGTCGGCGACGGGTGACCACCGGAACTCCCACTCGCCGGCGAGCGACAGGGACGGTGCGTCCGTGTGCAACCAGGCGCGCGGTGCCAGTCGTGTCGCCGAGCCCGGCGTGGTCGAGTGCAGGTCGTCGAGTGCGGCAGAGGTCAACTGCGGACCGGTCCTTCCGTGAGGCCCTCCGCGCCGGAGCGCTGCAGGACGATGGGAGCGACCACGAGCGGGATGACCGGGACGAGCACGCCGCCGGTGGTGCGCTGGCCCAACTCTCGCAGACGATCGGATCAACGGCCCGGCCGCCCCGCGCGGGACCTGCGAACGGGATCAGGCGCGGTCGCGGACCGTGGGATGCCCACGAGAGGAGCAACGATGAGCGAACGCGGGAACACCACCCACAACCCGGAGCTCGACGACCAGCTCGCGCACGAAGCGCAGAGCATCGTCCAGGGACACGGCAGCAACGCCCACGTCGAGGAGTTCCGGCAGTCCGAACCGATGCCGGACGACACCGACCCCGCCGAGACCGTCCAGGCGTCCGGCTACGACGGTGACCTCGAGGGCGGACTCGTCGACGACACGACGGACGTCGACGCCGCCGACGACCCGGACGGCGTCGCCGCCGAGCAGCCGGACGGCAGCGGGGACGGTGCCGACGCGACCGTCTACTCGACCTCGACCGCCGGGGCGGACGACGGCACGGCCGACGTCACCGCGTCGAACGCGGCCGTCCCGGACGCCACCCCGAGCACCCCCGACCTGACCACCGCGACGACAGGAGGCGACGATGCCGATCACGCAGAATGAGACCACCGAGGACGGCCGGGCGCTCGGCGCCCGACTCGCGGCCGGCGGCACGTGGGCCTGGGCCTACGTCGACGCCTCCGGTGACCGTGAGGACCCCCAGCACCTGGCCGCCCTGCAGCGCCGGAAGGCCGAGGACGCCCTCCGTGCCGCCGGCGCCGACGCGGACGTCGTCGACACCGTGATGGCCGAGCTCGAGGAGACCCCCGGGGTCCCCGCGCCGGTCAGCCGGTACGTGCTCGTCCACGACGGGGAACTCGTGCTCAGCGAGGTCCTCCCGGGTCACATGCACGGCCCGGAGAGCGTCGGCCACGGAGCGGTGCCGGACCTCGTGCCGCTCCTGGCACACCGCCCGCTCGACGTGCCGTTCCTCGTGGTCGAGGTCGGTCGCGGCGGCGGCGGGTACCGGGCCTACCGCCTCGGCCACGCCGACCACCCGGAGCAGCGCGACGAACAGGAGGTGCAGGGACGCACCGACACCCTCCACAAGTTCCAGGGCGGCGGTTGGGCGCACCTGCGTTGGCAGCACCACACCGAGGAACTCTGGCGGCAGAACGAGTCCGAGGTCGCCGCCGCCGTGCAGGACGCGGTCGACCGCCTCTCCCCGCGGCTCATCGTCGTCGCCGGGGACATCCGCGCCCGGCAGCTGCTCATCACCGAGCTGTCGAAGACGAAGGCCACCGCGCCCCTGCTCTCCGAGGTGCCGATCGACCCGCGGGCGTCCGACGCCTCGGAGGACGGTGTGCGCGAGCACGTCGACATCGCCCTCGCCCGGGTGGTCGCGCAGCGCCGGCACGACGTCGAGGACCTCCTCCGCACCCACGAGGGACGCGGCGACGGTGAGGTCGCCTCCGGCCTCGGCCCGGTCGTCGAGGCCCTGCAGCAAGCGCAGCCGTCGATCATCGTCCTCGACCCGGCCGGCTTCGAGGACCGCACCGTGCTCGCGCTCGACGCCGCGCCGTGGATCGCGACCGCACCCGAGCAGGCGCTCGGGGCCACGGTGCTCGGGCCCGTCCCGGCCGCTGTCGGCCTGGTCCGTGCGGCGCTCCTCACCGACGCCGAGGTCGTCTACGCCAACACGGCGGCGCTCCCCGGCGGGGCACCGACCGCGGCCCTCCTCCGCTGGCGGACCGGCCCGGAGATCCCGGGCACCTGATCCGGCGCGACCGACGGACGGGAGGCCCGTGGCGGCACTGCCACGGGCCTCCCGTCCGTCCCGTTGCCGGCGAGCGGACCGGGTGGGCGCGCTCAGTCGTGCGAGCGGTCCGTCCGCGGCACGAGCGGCAGGGCGAGCACCGGCAGGGCGGCGACGAGGAGGAACGACCCCGCGAAGCCGACCAGGCCCACCAGGGCACCGACGCCCGGACCGACGGCGCTCGCCGCGATGAACTGCCCGGTGTTCTGCGCCCCGAGTGCGCGTCCGGACCAGAACGGACCGGCGGCTTCGGCGACGGACGTGTACGCGAGGCCGTTGTCGGCGACCGTGACGCTCGTCGCCACGACGAGGACCACGGCGGCGGCGGGCAGGTGCGTGACGTCGACGAGCGCGAGGACCACCATCACCACCGCGGCCGACACCGCGACCACCCGCAGCGGACCGACGCGGGAACCGACGCGGTCGCTCCAGAGCCCGACCAGGATCCGACCGACGGCGCCGACGAACTGTGCCGCACCGACCAGGAGACTCGCGGCGGACGTCGACCAGCCGAGCGTGACGAGCCAGACCAGGCCGTAGGTCGACAGCGTGAACTGCGGTACGACGAGCAACACGGACACCGCGTGGATCCGCCACAGGAACCCGTCCGACCGGTAGGGGTTCGCCGTGGCCGTCCCTGCTGCCGCCGTGCTCGTCACGGCCGCCAGCACCGCCGGCGGCCGCGGCGGGTCGACGATCCCGACGGCGGAGAGCGCGGCGAGCAGAGCGCAGAGCAGCAACGGCAGCACCAGAGCCGCGCGGATGCCGGACGTCTCGGCGAGCGGGGGCACGGTGACCGCCGCGAGGGTCACCCCGAGCGGCTGCGACATCTGCCGGATGCCCATCGCCAGGCCCCGCCGCTCCCTCGGGAACCAGCCCACGACGACACGACCGCTCGCCGCGTTCGTCGAGGCGCTCGTCATCCCCGCAGCCAGGAACGCGAGCCCGAGGAGCACCGGGTCACCGGCTGCGAGCCACGCGCCGGCGACCGCGAGCGTGGTGAGCACCAGGCCACCCGCGATGACGACCCGTTCCCCGATCCGGTCGGTCACCGCGCCCCACGCGATCAGCGTCAGCACCATGCCCGCCGTGGGTGCCGCTGCGAACAGCCCGGCCTGCGCGAGGGACATGCCCGCGCCGTGCAGGTGCGGGATGAGCAGCGCCGGTGCGGTGACGACGAGCGTCCCGGCGGCCTGCGCGGCGACGCCGAGCGAGAGCATGCGCCACGCTCGTGCTGGCGTCCGGACCACGCGCTCCCCGTCTCGACTCGGCTGGTGTACCGGAACGGTATACCAACACGCGTCGGACGGCACTACGCTGGATGCCCGTGACCGAACCGACCGACGCAGCACCCGTGTCGCAGACGGCCCAGCTCTACGACAACCTCCGAGCCGCGATCCTGACGCTCGACATCGCACCGGGGGAACGCATCTCGGAGCGCGGGCTCGAAGCGCGATTCCACGCCTCGCGCACCCCGGTCCGTGCGGCGCTGTCGCGGCTCGAGCGCGAGGGACTCATCCTGCACGAGGGTCGCTCCTGGACGGTCACCCCGATCGACCTCGACGAGATCGCCTCGCTCGCCGAACTCCGCGGCGTGCTCGAGCCCGCCGCGGCCCGGCTCGCCGTCGCCCGAGCGCAGCCCGACGCGATCGCCGCGGTCCGGTCGCACCTCGACGCGCTCCGCCCGACCCCGGACCGACAGGCCGGCATCCGGATGGGGTCCACGTTCCACCTCGACCTCGCCGCACTCGGCGGCAACCGCTTCATCACGGACGCCGTCGCCGACGCCCTGACGCGGCTCGAGCGCACGCGGTGGATCGAGGTCCGCACGCCGGAGGCCCGCGACGCCGCCTGGCAGGAGCACAGCGACATCCTCGACGCCGTGCAGCGCGGTGACGCCGACCGTGCGGCGGACCTGGTCGCCGCGCACGTCGCGGGCACCAACGACCGTCTGCTGGGGTTCATCGCCCAGGAGCGGCGTCGACTCCGCGGGGCCGGCATGGCCATCGTCGGCGCACCGGACCTGTTGGCCGGCGGAACCGACGCCGACGCCCGGGCCGGGGCCGGAGCCGGGGTGAGCGTGGCGTCAGGCGGGGCCTGAGCGGCCTCGCCCTGCGGGCGCCCTCGTGTCGCTACTCGACGAGCGGACGTTCCTCCGTCCCGTCGAACTGGGCCGTCACCCAGGACAGGTGCGCGTCGCCGTCGTGGTCGAGGAGGGCCTCCCGGACCTCGGCCTCGTCGTGGGAGAGCCGGTGCGCGTCCCTGCGCCCGGACGGAGTCGACTGTGACATCTGATCGTCCTTTCTCCGGATGGTCGGGCCAGTGTCGTCCTGCCCGCGCCCGTCCGCAAGACCCTTCCGGCACCTGTGCAGGAAGGGGCGTGCTTAGGATGGTCGGCGTCGTCGGGCGGGCCGTCCGGGGCTCCGATCGCGAGGGGAGGACCGGCGTGGAACCGCAGCACAGCGCACCTCCCACGGTCTACGACGTCGCCTCGGCCGCCGGTGTGTCGATCGCGACCGTCTCCCGCGTCCTCCGGACACCGGACGCCGTCCGAGAGGGCACCCGTGACCGCGTGCAGGCGGCGATCCGTTCCCTCGGGTACGTGCCATCGGGGAACGCGCGTGCCCTGGCCGGACGCCGGACCGGGGTGGTGGGACTCCTGCTGCCGGGCTTCGACGTCGTGCCCGACGAACGACCGGACGTCGTGACGGACGGCGGCGTGCGTGTCGTCGACGACCGACGGCACGTGACCCAGCCGACGTCCTCCAACCTGTACTTCGACGAGGTGCTGCGCGGCGCGGAGACCGAGGCGTGGCAGCGTGGGCTGGCGCTCATGGTGGCGGCCGGTCGGGGACCGTCCCGCGACGTCATCGTGAACGACGTCGCCGGGCGGGTGGACGGCCTGGCGGTCCTGGCGCAGACCGTCCCGGACGAGCTGCTCGAGCACGTCGCCCGTCGCATCCCCGTGGTGGTGCTCGCGGACGACCGGCGGTCGCGGGGCTTCGACTCGATCAGCGTCGACAACGCCGCCGGGATGCGCACGCTCGCGGCGCACGTCATCGGGCGGCTCGGCATCCGGTCGATCGCCTACGTCGCCGGACCGGTCGACTCGCCGGACGACCAGGAGCGCGCCGCCGGGTTCCGCCGGGCACTCGAGGACCACGGGCTCGCGTCGGATGCCGTGCGGACGGTGCACGGTGACTTCGGCCGGGTGCGGGCGCGGGAGCTCGCGCGGACGCTGCTCGACGAGCGGGTGCCCCGGGCCGTCGTCTGCTCGAACGACCAGTCGGCGCTCGGGGTCCTGGACGCCGTCCTGTCCCGCGGGCTGCGGGTGCCGGACGACGTGGTCGTGACGGGGTTCGACGGCATCGACGCGGGACGGTTCTCCGCTCCGCGACTGACCACGGTGCACCAGCCGATGGGGGACCTGGGGCGAGCGGCGGTCCGGGCGATCGTCGACCGTCTCGACCACCGCGACGGGCCACCGCGGGCCGTCCGCCTGCCGGTCGAGGTGCTGTTGCGGGAGAGCTGCCCGCCGTCGCTCTGACGGGCCGGACCAGGCGCGGAGCGGTGCGCCCTGCGTGTCGACGCCCGCCGGTTGCGCTTCGCTATGTAAGCGCATACATTGAAGGAGTACCCACTCGACACGGAGGTCGACCGAGCAATGACGCTTCCCCCACAGCGCACGCGCGAGCCAGCCGCCCGCGACCCTCGTGCACGCAGCGCCCGATCCCGCAGTGGCCGCATCGTCGCAGCGATCGCCGGGCTCGCCGTCGTGGCCCTCGTGGCCACCGGCTGCAGCATCCAGGTCCGCTCCGAACCCGATCCCACCATCGGCAAGGACACGATGCTCATCAACGCGGACCGCGGCAACCCGCTGTTCGACCGCAACTTCAACCCGTACATCGCGAACGCTCGAACCGCTTCCAAGTGGATGTACGAGCCCCTCATCGAGGTGAACCCCCTCGACGGCAAGCGCAACCCGTGGCTCGCCAGCGAGTGGAGCCAGCCCGACGCGAAGACCATCGACATGACGATCCGCTCGGGCGTCGAGTGGTCCGACGGGTCGCCGTTCAGCGCGGAGGACGTCGTCTTCACCTTCGACCTGCTCAAGGAGTTCCCCGCCATGGACGTCAAGGGCGCCTGGCAGCACATCGAGCGCATCGAGCAGGACGGTGACCACGTCGTCTTCCACCTCAAGAGCGAGGACGTCCCGAGCCTGACGATCATCGGGCAGACGTACATCCTCGGCGAGGACCACTGGGGCGGCGTGGAGGACCCGACGACCTGGCGCGACCCGAACCCGGTCGGCACGGGGCCGTTCGTCCTCGGCAACTACACCGACCAGCAGTACTCGATGGACAAGAACCCGAAGTACTGGCAGGCCGACGAGATCGCCATCGAGCACCTCATCCTGCCGGCGACGAACACGCAGCTCGACACCGTCACCCGCGGCTACGACTGGGCGTACTCGTTCATCTCCGACGTGAAGGGCACCTGGGGTGCCGCGTCGAAGACGAACGAGTGGTGGTTCCCGGCCGGCGGCGTGATCGGCCTCATCCCGAACCTCACGAAGGCGCCGTACAACGACGTCAACGTCCGCCGGGGCATCTCGCTCGCGCTGGACCGCGACGCCATCGCCGAGACCGCGTCCGAGGGCAACCTGTCGGCGGCGAGCCAGACCGGCCTGATCCTGCCGAACCAGGAGCGGTACCGCAACCCGGACATCCCCGACCAGGGCATGATCACGCAGGACACGAAGGCGGCGCTCGCCAGCCTCGAGAAGTCCGGCTACACCGTGCAGGGCGGCAAGGTCGTCAAGGACGGCGAGCAGCTCGCGATCACGATCATGACCGCGAACGGCTACTCCGACTGGCTCCGCGCCGCACAGGAGGTCCGCCGCGAACTGACGGCCATCGGCATCAGGGTGACGATCCAGGCGCCGCAGCCCGCCGGGTACCAGCAGAACATCAACAACGGCACGTTCGACATGGCGATGGGCGGCATGGGCAACGGCGACGTCTACCAGGCGTACAACTCCCTGCTCAGCAGCGAGTTCTACCAGCCCGTCGGCACGTCGACGGTCAACAACTACGAGCGGTACAAGAACGCCGACACCCAGAAGCTCCTCGACGAGTACAAGGCGACGACGGACACCGCGAAGCAGCAGGAGATCCTCGACCAGTTGCAGCAGACCGTCTACGACGAACTCCCCGTCATCGGCATGTACCACGGCGGGCTCTGGGGTCTGTTCAACACCGGCAAGTTCGTCGGCTGGCCGAGCGCGAAGGACCCCTACATGGCACCGCAGAACTACGACTCGGCACCGCTGCTCATCTTCACCAAGCTCCGGCTCCGCGACAGCGCCGCCGGCAAGCAGATCCTGCAGGAACAGGACGCCGCGCAGCAGGAGGACCAGAAGTGACGTACGTCCTCCAGAAACTCGTCCTCTTCGTCCTGACCCTCTGGGCCGCGGTCACGCTGAACTTCGTGCTCCCGCGCCTGATGCCCGGCAGCCCGGCCGACGCCGCACTCGCGAAGCTCAGCCAGAACGGTCCGGTCACCGACGCCACCAAGAGAGCCATCGAGGCCCAGCTCGGGGTGCCGACCGGCAACCTCTGGGACCAGTACGTCAGCTACCTGCACCAGGTCATCACCCTCGACTTCGGCACGAGCTACACGTTCTACCCGCAGCCCGTCGGCGACCTCGTGTCGAAGGCCCTGCCGTACACGCTGATCCTCGTCGGGGTCGTCACGGTCCTGGCGTTCGTGCTCGGCACCCTGATCGGTGTCGCGGCGGCGTGGAAGCGCGGCACCTGGCTCGATTCGCTTCCCACCCTGTCAGGGTCGTTCATGTCGACGTTCCCGTACTTCTGGACCGCGCTGCTCCTGCTGTTCTTCCTCGGCTACGTGCTGCACTGGTTCCCGACCACGGGCGCGTACTCGGCGACGACGACGCCGGGCCTGAACGGTGCGTTCTTCGGCGACGCACTGCAGCATGCGGTGCTGCCGGCGGTCACGATCCTGGTGACGAGCCTCGGTGGCTGGATCATCGGCATGCGCAACGCGATGATCAACACCCTCGGTGACGACTACGTGACCTTCGCCGAGGCCAACGGCCTGCGCGGACGCACCGTGGCCGTCCGCTATGCGGCCCGCAACGCGATCCTGCCGAACCTGACCGGCTTCGGTCTGGCGCTCGGTGGCGTGGTCGGCGGTTCCGTGCTCGTCGAGCAGGTCTTCGGCTACCCGGGCATCGGCTACCTGCTGTTCAACGCCGTCATCGGGCAGGACTACCCGCTCATGCAGGCCCTCTTCCTGATGATCACCGTGTCGGTGCTCATCGCCAACTTCATCGTGGACGTCATGTACGGCGTCCTGGACCCGAGGACGCGCCGATGAGCACAGTCGCAGTACGCACACAAGACGCCCCGGAACAGCAGGCGCCGTCCAAGTGGCGTGCCGCCGCCCGCCAGTTCGGCGTCGTCTGGTCGAACGGGAAGGCCCGGACCGGCATCGTCATCCTCGGCGTCTTCGTGTTCGTCGCCGTCTTCGCGCCGCTCCTGGCCCCGTACGGTGCCAGCCAGAACGGCTTCGGCCGCTCCGCCGACGCGACCCCCGACCACTGGATGGGCACCACCGCCGCCGGCGAGGACGTCCTGTCCCAGATCATCCACGGCGCCCGCATCTCGGTCATGGTCGGCGCGGTCGCGGGCATCCTGTCCACGCTCGTCGCCGTCGCGATCGGCCTCAGCTGGGGCTACGTCCGCGGCTGGATCGCCGAGGTCATCGGGTTCGTCGTGAACCTGTTCCTCGTCATCCCGGGTCTGCCCCTGATGATCGTCATCGCCGCCTACCTGCAGAACGGCGGCATCGCGGTGATCATCGCGGTCATCGTCGTGACCGGTTGGGCGTGGGGCGCTCGCGTGCTCCGCTCGCAGACGCAGTCGCTGCGCGGCCGGGACTTCGTCACCGCTGCCCAGTTCTCCGGTGACGGCGCGACCCGCATCGTCTTCCGCGAGATCCTGCCGAACATGACCAGCCTCATCGTCGGCAGCTTCTTCGGTGCCGCGACGAGCGCGATCCTCGCCGAGGCGGGCCTCGAGTTCCTCGGCCTCGGCGACTCCTCGATCGTCAGCTGGGGCACGATCCTCTACTGGGCGCAGAACTCCAACGCGCTGCTCACCGGCCAGTGGATCCTGCTGTTCGCACCGGGTCTCTGCATCGCCCTCCTCGCGATGAGCCTCACCCTCATCAACTTCGGCGTCGACGCCGTGTCCAACCCGCGGCTGCGCGAGGGCGCGCGGCCCCGTAAGGAGAAGACCGCATGAGCGGCTTGCCAGAAACGCAACCGGCAGACGGCCTGGAGGCGCGCACCGGCGCCGCCACGGGCCTCCAGCCCGACGCCCGTCACGACCAGGGCGACGCATCCGTCCTGCTCGACGTCCGCGACCTGTCGGTCGTCTACGAGTCGTCGGGGCAGACCGCCGTCCAGGCGGTCGACCACGTGTCCTTCTCGCTGCGGAAGGGCGAGTTCGTGGGCCTGGTCGGCGAGTCCGGGTCCGGCAAGTCGACGCTCGGCTACGCGCTGACCCGGCTGCAGAAGCCCCCGGCACGCACGAACGGCGGCAGCATCGTCTTCGCAGGCAAGGACATCCGCGACCTCGACGAGGAAGCCCTGCGTCAGCAGCGCCAGGGCGGCTTCGCGATGGTCCTGCAGTCCGGCATGAACGCGCTCAACCCGGTGCGGACGATCCGCAACCACTTCATCGACGTCTTCAAGGCGCACGGCCACGTGTCGCGCGACCGCTGGGACGCGCGGATGAAGGAGCTCATCGAGAAGGTGAAGCTGCCGACCTCGATGCTCGCCCGGTTCCCCGGGGAGCTCTCCGGTGGCATGCGGCAGCGCGTCTCCATCGCCCTGGCACTCTCGCTCGAGCCGCAGCTCATGGTGTTCGACGAGCCGACCACGGCGCTCGACGTCCTCGTGCAGCACGCGGTGATGGACACGATCATCGAGCTGCAGCGAGCCGAGGGCTTCACAGCGGTGCTCATCAGCCACGACCTCGGCATCGTGCTCGAGGCCACCGAGCGCGTCCTCGTCATGCACGAGGGCCGGATCGTCGAGGACGGCGGTTCGCGCGAGATCCTCCGCGACCCCCAGGACCCGTACACGCAGATGCTCCTGTCGCACTACGCCGACCCCCGCGCTTCGGTCGTGAGCCTCCCGGGCTTCCCGGACCGCTCGCTCCGCGCCGAACACGGCGAGAAGCGGCAGGAGGCCACGACCTCCCACGCCACGGTCGGCACCCGCGAGCGCAGCGCGGCGAGGAACCCGATCGTCGTCGACCACCTCGTGAAGACCTACGCCCCGCCCCGTCGTGGTGAGGACCCGGTCCGGGCGGTCCGCGACGTGTCCTTCACGCTCGAACCGGGGCAGTCCCTGGCCCTGGTCGGCCAGTCCGGCTCCGGCAAGTCGACCATCGCGAAGCTGCTCACCGGCGTCGAGAAGCCGAGCTCCGGCACCGTCCGGTTCGGCGACCTCGACGTGGCGAAGCTCGGCCGCCGAGGCATGCGTGACCTGCGCTCCGAGGTGCAGATGGTGTTCCAGGACCCGTACTCGGCGCTCAACCCGCTGCACACGGTCGAGTACACGCTCACCCGTCCGGTCGTGAACTACACCGGGCTCCGCGGTCGCGATGCCCGGCGTCGCGTGCTCGAACTCCTCGAGACGGTGGGCCTCACGCCCGTGGAGCAGTTCGCGCAGAAGCTCCCGCACCAGCTCTCCGGCGGGCAGCGGCAGCGCGTGGTGATCGCCCGGGCGCTCGCGAGCGACCCGCAGGTGATCATCGCCGACGAACCGGTCTCGATGCTCGACGTGACGCTCCGCGCCGGGGTGCTCGCGCTCCTCGAGGACCTGCGCGAGCAGTGGGGCGTCTCGCTCCTCTACATCACGCACGACCTGCTGAGCGCCCGGCTCATCACGGACGACATCATGGTGCTCCACGAGGGCGCCGTGGTCGAGCGAGGCCGGACCGCCGACGTGCTGCAGCACCCGCAGGACGACTACACGGTCGCGCTGCTGGACGCCGTGCCCAACCCCCGCCGCAGACTGGCCTCATGACCGACCTGCACGCGTTCCCCACCGTCCCGCCGTTCGGCCACCTGCCGACACCCGAGGGGGTCGACGTCGTCGGCATCGACCTGCCCGTCGGCCGGCTCACCGCCTACCGCGTCGTCCCGTCGGGGCCGAGCAAGGGCGTCGTGCTCGTCGTCCCCGGGTACACCGGCTCGAAGGAGGACTGGCGCACGTTCATGCCGCTCCTCCGGGACGCCGGCTGGACCGCGGTCGCGATCAGTCGGCGCGGGCAGGCCGACTCCGCCGCGCCCACCGAGCCCCGCGACTACGCCCTCGACGAGGAAGCGGCCGACGTCGTCCGCGTCGCCCGGCTGCTCGACGACGGCGCTCCCGTGCACCTGGTCGGGCACTCGCTCGGCGGCGTGATCGTCCGCGCCGCCGCGATCCAGGACCCGAGCGCCTTCCGCGACGTCGTGCAGTTCTGCTCCGGGCCGTACGGCTGGCCCTACCGCAAGGTCGCCGAGCTGACGATCCTGCACGACACCGGCGGCAACCTCCGGCAGCTCTTCGACTCGACGAACCCGCTCTGGGCGTACCGGCCCGACGAGGAACTGCCCGACGACGTCCGGATGGTCCGCGACCGCTTCGACGCGACGAGCCCCTTGAGCGTCGTCGCCGGCGGGCACATCCTCGAGGACCACACCGACGCGTCCGCCGAACTCCGCGCCACCGGGCTCCCCGTCCTCGTCACGCACGGGGAGTGGGACGGCGCCTGGCCGATCCCGTGGCAGCGGACCATGGCCGAGGACACCGGCGCCGAGTACGTCGTCATCCCGGAGAGCTGGCACGGCCCCCAGATCGAGAACCCACAGGGAACCGTCGAGGTCTTCGACCGGTTCTTGCGCAAGCACTGAAAGGCACCATCATCACCACATTGCACTTCCCCGACGGCTTCCTCTGGGGCGCCGCCACCGCCGCCCACCAGATCGAGGGCAACAACGTCAACAGCAACTGGTGGGTGCACGAGCACGAACCGGACACCACGATCGTCGAGCCCTCCGGCGACGCGGCCGACAGCTACCACCGCTACCGTGAGGACATCCGGATCGCCGCCGACCTCGGCCTGAACTCCTACCGGTTCAGCATCGAGTGGTCCCGCATCGAGCCCGAGCGTGGGTTCGTCAGCCGCGCAGAGGTCGGCCACTACCGCCGCATGGTCGAGGCCTGCCACGAGTTCGGCATCGAACCGATCGTCACCCTCATGCACTTCACCGTGCCGCGCTGGTTCGAACGCGACGGCTTCTGGCGCGCGGACGACGCCGCCGACCTGTTCGCCCGCTACACCGAGGCCGCGCTCCCCGTCGTGCAGGACGGCGTCCGCTACGTCTGCACGATCAACGAGCCGAACATCGCCGCGATGCTCGCCGGCGGCGAGGACGCGGCCAACCTGGTGGCGTACGGCCTGCCGAACCCGGACCTCCAGGTGGCCGACGCCCTGCTGGCCAGCCACCGGCGGTCGCGCGAGGTCCTGGGGCAGGTGTCGGGCCTCCAGTCCGGGTGGACCGTCGCGACCCAAGCGTTCAAGCCCTCCGGCGAGCCAGGGTCCGAAGAGATGCTCCGTGAATACGGGTACCCGCGCGACGACTGGTACCTCGAAGCGGCGGCCGGCGACGACTTCGTGGGCGTGCAGGCGTACACGCGGACCTTCATCGGACCAGACGGGCCGCTGCCCGTCGCGGACGACGTCGAGACCACGCTGACGGGGTGGGAGTTCTACCCGGAGGCCGCGGCCGACGGGATCCGCAGCGCGTGGGAACTGTCGGGACACGTCCCCGTGATGATCACCGAGAACGGCATCGCCACCGCGGACGACACCCGTCGCATCGCCTACACGCAGGGCGCGCTCGAGGGCATCCACCGCTGCATCGAGGACGGCATCGACGTCCGCGGCTACCAGCACTGGTCGCTGCTCGACAACTACGAGTGGGCGTCCGGGTTCCGGCCGACGTTCGGGCTCGTCGCGTGGGACCGGGAGACGTTCGAGCGCACGCCGAAGCCGTCGGCGCGGTGGTACGGGGGAGTCGCGCGGGCGAACGCGCTCGAAACGGGTCGCGGCTGACGGCTGCGCGGATCGACGGGAGGCACGAGTTCCGTCCTGCACCGTGCCTCCCGGTCCCGCTGCGTCTGGATGGCGGACGGACGAGGCGACCCCGAGCACAGACGGTTGCTATGCGGGGACCGGACGAGGCGTCGGCCGGAGGACTCGTCGTCGGAGCCGGTCCGTCGGCACCTCGACCAGCACGCCGCCCAGCACCCCGACGACCAGGGCGACGCCGAGTGCGATGGCCCGGCCGAGGACGCCGTCGATCCGCGGCTCGATGAGGGCGAGGACGACGAGGTGCCACAGGTAGAGCGAGTAGGACGCTCGTGCGCCGAACCACGCCAGCGGACGCCAGGCGAGGACCCGGGCCGCCGCGGTGTCCGCCGTACCGAGTCCGGCGATGAAGACCGCGGCGACGAAGCCGGCGGCGGGAACGGCACCCAGGATGACCACGGGGTCGGACTTCCACTGCGACGGCATCAGGAGCGCCAGGGTGACCAAAGACCCGAGGCCGCCCCAGGTGGCGATCCGGCCGGCCCGTGCAGACCATCGCTCGCGCTGGCGGAGGTGGTCGAGCACGAGCGCGGCGAAGCAGCCCGACGCGAGCGACGACATGCTCACCGGCGGGGCGTAGTACACAGCTGAGGGCCCCGCGTCCGGACTCGGGGTGGCGAACGGGATGCAGCTGAGGGGTCCGAGGAGGACGATGCCGCCGAGGATCCACAGCAGGACGTGACGGCGACGGACGACCGGCAGCATGAGTGCTGCGAGGGCGGGCCAGAACACGTAGAACTGTTCCTCCGCGGACAGACTCCACAGGGGGTCGAAGACGCCCTGGTGGATCCCGAAGTAGGCCCTGCCGAGGTTCGTCGTCCATGTCAGGGCCAGACCGGCGGCGAGGCCGAGGTCGGTCGTCGACCCTCCGTACCCTCCGACCCACGGCCACAGGAGTGCGACGACGGCGGTGAGCACGAGCACCGGCGGCGCGATCCGCAGGAGACGGTTCAGGACGAACCGACCGAGCCGGACGCGGCGGTGACGGCGCACCTCGGCGAGCAGCAGGCTCGTGATCAGCGTTCCGGAGAGCGCGTAGAAGACCGGGAGGGCGAGGACAGCGCTCTGCAACCCGGGCGCACCCATGTGGTAGGCGCTGATGGCGATGGCGAGCAGCGCTCGGAGGCCGTCGAGCGCAGAGATCCGATCACTGATGCGACTCGCGTGCAGTGGGACGTCCATCCCGGAAGTCTTGCTCCGCCCGGCGCCTCGTATCCAGTTGTCCACATACCAAATGTCGCATATGAGCGACGGCGGGTCAACGCGGTTGGATTGCGAGCACTTCGGATATTAGTATTTCGGCATGCCTGCCCGTACCCGACCTCTCCGCATCGCGGTCGTCTCGCAGTACTACCCTCCCGAGATGCAGGGGTGGATCCCTGCATCCGTGGCGCGCGGCCTCGCCGACCGCGGGCACGACGTCAGTGTCGTCACGGCCTTCCCCAACTACCCGTTCGGCAGGGTGTTCCCCGGCTGGTCCCAGCGCTTCGGACACGTGGAGGACGACGGCCCCGTCACCGTGCGGCGCGTCCCCATCGTGCCGGACCACTCCAGCAGCGCTCTCCGTCGGATGGTCAACTGCCTGAGCTTCGCGGCATCGTCGCTCACCACGTCCCGCGCCGTCCGTGGCGCTGACGTCGTCTACGTGCACAGCGCGCAGCCGACCGCGGCGATCGGTCCGATGGTCTGGCGCCGCCTGTTCCGCACGCCGTACGTCCTGCACGTGCAGGACGTCTGGCCGGAGTCCGTCACCGGCTCGGGTTTCGTCCGCAGCGAGTGGGCGGCGCGCGTCGCGCGGCTCGTGCTCATCGCCTGGCTTCGACGTCTCCACGGACGTGCAGCACACGTCATCGCGATCGCTCCCGGTGCCGCACGTCTCCTCGTCGAGCGCGGAAGCCGACCGGACCACACATCGACCATCGTGAACTGGGCGATGGACATGCCCGCGCTGCCGGAACGTGTGCACGACGGTACGACGACGATCATGTACGCCGGCAACCTCGGCCCGAACCAGGGCCTCGACGTGGTCATCCGCGCTGCCGCCCGGTGCAGGCACGTGCCCGGTCTCCGGTTCGTCTTCGTCGGGGACGGGCTCGCCGCCGACCGTCTGCAGGCCCTCGCCGTCGAGGTCGGAGCGACCACCATCGAGTTCCGCCCTCCGGTGTCCCGCGATCGCATGCACGCCGTGCATGCCGAGGCGGACTTCGAGATCGTCGCGCTCGCGGATGCGCCCATGTCCCCGATCACCATCCCGTCGAAGCTCCAGGACGCTCTGGCCAACGGTGTGCCGGTCATCGCCGCGCTCCCGGGTGACGGGGCCGACCTCGTCCGCGACGGGGAAGCAGGGTTCGTCGCCGCGCCCGGTGATGTCGACGCGGTCGAGTCGGCCTTCCGGGCCGCGCACGCCACCGACGGCCGCCAGCGCGCCCGCCTCTCGGCCAACGCACGCTCCGTCGTCGAGCAGCACATGCACCCCGACGCGGCGATCGACCACATCGAGCAGATCCTCAGGGAGGCAGCCGCATGACCGCTCGCTCATCGCACCGACCTTGGACGCCCACCAAGCACGCGCTCGACCGCATCGTCGCCGTCGCGCTCCTGATCCTGCTGGCGCCCCTGCTGGTCGTGATCGCGCTCGCGATCCGGTGCGAGGGCGTCGGGCCGGTCGTCTACCGACAGACCCGACCCGGTCTGCACGGCGAGCCTTTCCAGATCATCAAGTTCCGGTCGATGCGACCCGACCCCGAGCTCGAGCGCCGGGGAACCGAGGGGGACCACCTGCGCATCACGCGTCTCGGTCGTCTCCTGCGCGCGAGCAGCCTGGACGAGCTCCCGAACCTGATCAACGTCGCGCGCGGCGAGATGAGCATCATCGGACCGAGACCGCTCCTGATGTCCTACCTCGAGCTGTACGACGAGCACCAGGCACGACGGCACGAGGTCCGTCCGGGGATGACGGGACTCGCCCAGGTCAACGGTCGAAACGACTCGGACTGGGCGACGCGGTTCGACCTCGACGTCGAGTACGTCGATCGCTGCTCGTTCCTGCTCGACGTCCAGATCCTCGTCGCGACCGTGTGGACGGTGATCACCGGACGTGGCGTCTCCGCCCCGGGCCACGCGACCATGGGCACCTTCCGGGGCACGGACGACCAGGCGATCGCAGCTCGCTGACCCGGGCAGCACCGACCCCTGGCGAGCATCGTTCGCCAGGGGGTCGTGCTGTCTCAGTGGAGTCCGAGCACCATCTCGAACACGTGTGGGGCGGGCGGGGAGCTCCGCCACGCGTCGTACGCGTCCGCAGCATCCTGCGCGCGTCTGACCCGCTCGGCAGTCGACTGCCCTGCCCACCGGTCGAGCGTCACCGCCCAGGCGTCGTCCGGGACGACCTCGCCACCGCCAGCTGCGACCCGCGCCGACCACGGCGTGGTGTCAGACAGGAGGACCGGTCGACCGACCGAGAGCGCCTCGGCGATCGTGTGTCCGAAGTTCTCCCCGGCCGTCGCCGTGACCATGGCGTGCGCGGCGCCGATCCTGTCGAGCACCGCTCGGTGGGACTGCGCCCCCCGGAACTCGACGCTGACGTGCTCGGGCAGCGCGGCCGAAGCGGCAACGCATCGTCGACCGTACGCGACGTCGTCGACGGGACCGACGACCACGAGTCGGACCGGATGCGAGACCTGCGCGAGCGCCTCGATCACCAGGTGGGTCCGTTTCTTCGGGCTGATCCGACCCGCCATGACGACTTCGAAACGGTCGCTCGGACGCACCGGGACACGGGTGGACACAGCCGACAACGTCGTCTCGTTCTCGCGGACCACGACCTCCGCGTCCGGTCCGGCCGCCGCCCGGATGTGCGCGGCCTCGAGCTCGGTCGAGGCATGCCAGGTGACTCCGTGGAAGACGCCGGACGCGCGGGCGACGTCGAGGTAACGCTGCTTCTTCACCCGCTTGATCGCGAGCGCACCCGGGTCGAACTCGCCGCGCGGGGCGACCAGGAACCGCCCGCTGAGGGGGAACCCGCACCGGCGCAGCAGCAGGGGGAGCACTCCGAACTGTGGGTCGAACACACTGTTCACGTAGGTGAGGTCTGCGTGTGGACGCGAGAGCATCGCCGCAGCGAGGCGAACGGTCCCGTCGACACCCCGGGTGTCCACGAAGTGGACCCGCCGCCCGCCCGGGAGGGTCGCAGTTCGGGGGACGTCGAGGCGGACGTCTGCGCAGAGATCGCGGTCCCGCGTGACGACCTCGACCTGCATCCGGTCCGGCGCGGTCCGGACCAGGGCGTCGAGCGTGCGGATCGGTCCGCCGCCGTTCACAGCCGGCGGGAAGTACGGGGCGAGCGCCCGGACGGTCGTCATCGTGTTCCTCCGGTACGACCGCGGGCCGCGACCGCCTCTGACACGAGGTCGCGCCACACACGCTCCGCCACCGCCGTCGCGTACCTCGCCTCCACGTGTGCACGGGCGTCCCTTCCCCGGAGGTCGGCCCGTGTGGCGTCGAGGACGCCCTCGGCGAGCGCTGCGGCGAGGTCCGGGATCAGGGTCGGCCCGAACGGGACGAGGGTCCCTGCGGCGGCGGGGACCGCCTCCGTCGCGCCGCGTGTCGCGGTCGCGACCACGGGGAGTCCGGAGGCCATCGCCTCGAGGAACACCACGCCGAGCCCTTCCTCCCGTGAGGCCAGGGCGAAGAGCGACCCCGTCCGCAGCAACGCCGCGAGTTCGGCATCGGTGGGGGACTCGACGACTCGGACCACCTCGCGCAGGCCGAGCTCGTCGATGAGCTCGACGTCAGCCGTCGGCAGCGCATGACGTCCGGCCAACACCAGGTCGTGGCGGACGCCGTGCCCGCGTCGCGCGAGGGCGTAGGCCCGGAGCAGGGTCCGGACGTCCTTCCGTGGGTCGTTGAGTCGACTGACCATGATGATCGGGCCGTCTGCTGCGCGCCTGGTCGCCGGTCGGAACGCGCTCGTGTCGACGCCGACGGGCAGCACCCGGACCGGACGCCCGCAGCGTTCCCGCAACCGGTCCGCCATCGACGCGTTCACCGTGACGACGGTCCTGGCGAGCTCCAGCGCCCGTGTGTCGTGGCGCGCGGTCGCGGCGGTGACCGTCCGCAGCAGGAGTCCCCGGAGTCCGCGGCTGCCCGCGAGCCGAGCGGCTCGTTCCTCCTCCACGAGTGACGCCACCTTGAGCACCCAGGGGACGCGGACGTCGCGCATGACCGAACCGATCGCCGGTGTCCCGGCGATGACGATCGCGGCGTCACAGTCGTCGACGAGCGCGGTCAGGGCTCGCCGCGGACGGTAGCGGTTCGGCTCCAGCTCCGGGAGCGTCGTCCCCACGTCCCAGATCTCGAGCCCGGTGCCCGCTCGCCGTCGCGCGACCGGTCCGCACAGGAGCGCCCCCGGCCGCATGGGCGATGCGTGCTCCGGCGCTCCGTGGAACATCCGCGGGGAGACGATCCGCACGTTCCATCGTTCCGTCAGGGGTACGTGGTCCCCGCCGAACGCCTCTGCCACGAAGTCGGCCACGGCGGCCAGGCCGCCGCCCCGGGCTTCCGGTGTGCGGTACTCGGGGACGACGATCGCGAGTGAACGCATGACGCTCTCCTTCACAGGGAGTCCACGTCCGGCCGGACGTGGACGGTGGTCGAGGGACGGAGGAGCGTCGCGAGGCTCCACCACCACGCGACGGCGCTGAGGCCGGTGATGACCGCAGCGACGGCAACGACGACCCCGATCCCGAGCGGTGCCGCTGCGACGACCGTCGGCAGCCGGAGCACGGCCGTCACACATCGGACGGTGAGGATCCGGCGACCGACGCCCAGCGCACGGTGCGCGGACTCCGGGACGGCGGCGACGAGCTGGAAGAGCAACTCGACGGCGGTCAGGGGGAGGATCGGGTCGACGAGGTCCCAGGTCGCGCCGAGCAGGGTGCTGCCGATCTCGTCCGGCACGCACGCGAGCGCGACCAGTGCGGGCAGTGCGAGTGCCGCCATCAGCGCCGCGTCCGCCGTGAACCGTCGGAGGGGACTGTTCGACCCGAGGTGGTGCACCGAACGGGGGATGAGCAGGCTTCGCGCGGCGGACAGCGCCACCGTCACTGGACCGGCGAGGGTCCCCGCACCACGGAGCGCTGCTGCCACCGAGAGTCCTGCGACGGCGGTGGCGACCCACGTCACCAACTGGACGACGCCGCTGCCGATGAGCGTGTCCGACGCGAACGCGATCGAGCGTGCACTGGGCACCGGAGTCCGCGACCAGACCGGCAGGACATCGGAGTGGGTCCGCAGCGTGCCGGCGTACCCGAGTGCCGCACCGCTCACCGCCCAGATGGTGAAGGCGTCGACACCGCTCCAAGTCCCGGCGAGCGACCCGACGAAGGCCAGGGCGCTCGCCGCGGACCAACTCCCCTCGAGGACGACCGCCGTCCGCGCGGACCCGGTGGCGACCAGGACCGCGCGGACGCACTCACGCATCGTGAGCCCGTGCACCGTCAGGGCGCCGATGACCAGGTACGCGGAACTGGTGGTCAGGCCGGCCGCGAGCAGCACGACCGCTCCCACCAGCCCGACAGCCGAAGCACGGCCGAGCAACCTCGTGTCCGCCGGACGCCGCGTCGCATCGGCGATGAGGGGATCGGTGACCGCTGAACGGGCCAGAGCTGCGACGAGGAGCAACGCGGCGACGGCGATGCCGAACCGGCCGGTGCCCGCGACGGTGGAGGTGCGGGCCACTGCCACCGCGACGAGGAGCCCGGAGATGCTGGACAAGGCACTGATGGTGAGCGCCGGCACCGCGCGTCCACGGACGATCCGTCCCAGCCGCGTCACGATCTGCTGGCGCTCACCGCGCCGGGGACACGGGCCGGGTCAGGGCGGTGGCCCGGGATGATCGGCGCTCGTCGTGCCCACAGCCGGAGCAGGAAGAACACCGGGAGCGTCGACACGAGTGTCTGCAGCAGGTTGATCGACGTGTCGGGTGGGGTCCCGAACCAGGAGAGCGGGCCGCTCAGCACGAGTGTCAGGACGATCAGGGCGTACGGACGCTCGGCGATGGCACGCCACGGGCGGAGCGACATCACCACCGTGGCGTAGCCGCCGTACAGCAGGACCACGGCGAGGGTGCCCCAGAAGAACCACGCGGTCGCGACCGGCAGGAACGTGTACGACGAGAAGGACACTCCGCCGAGGAACTCGTTGATCACGTTCCCGGACGAGAGTCCGTCGCGACCCGGGTCGAGGAAGCGTGGGACGAGCCCGTAGCGCAGCACCTCTCCCAGCCCCGCCTGCCCGAGGTCGTGTCCCGGTCCGTACTGGGCCGCGCGCGCGATCTGCTCGTCGAAGCGCAGCCGGTCGGATGCGGAGACGTTCTCGCTCACGTCGATGCCGCTCGCGACGCGCAGTTGGTTCCGGATCGCGTAGACGGTCGGCCAGACGACGGCGAGCACCGCGATGGCCGCGGCGATCCAGGACCGGGGCACCAGGTCCGTGAGGAAGGCGAGGATGAGCAGCAGGACCACGAAGGCGGCCGCACGGACCGTGATCGTCGAGACGTACGCCGCTCCGATCTGTGTGACGAGGAGTGCGCCGATCCAGCTGAGTGTCACCGCGCGGCTGAGACCGCCGAGATGGTACGCGGCGATGAGCAGCGCGAGCGCGACGGAGGTCCACGAGACGAACGGCGTGAGGACGGCCGCAGCGCCGGACGGGAGCTGCGAGTCGACCTGCGAGCGCAGCGTCCCCGCGCCGAGCAGGACCGACGCAGAGGTCGCAGTGATGGCGACGACGCTGACACCGCGAGCGATCGCCGCCACCCGTCCGGCATGCCAGCACCGTGCCGTCGTTCCCGGGGGCGGGGACCCGGCGGAGCGACCTGCCCGGTGCTCCGCCGACGCCACCAACGCCACCGAACCCTCGACGGCGAGCGTCCCGGCGACCGCGGCGCCCCACGTCTGCAGGATGAAGTCCGTCTGCGGATTCGCGTTCCAGACGGCCAACGGCAGGAAGAGGAGCACGTACGGAGCGGTGACGACGAAGGTCGTGGGGAAACGCAGCGCCAGGCGGAGGCCCGTGGAGCCCGCGCTGCTCACGCCTTCCGCCGGATCCCGGCGTTCGCGTGATGCGCGTGCGCCGTCCCGAGGATGAAGGCGACCACCCGCCGGGCCGTGTCCGGTACGGCGTACTCCGCCGGGCCTCCCGTCCGGACGGTAGGCGCGGTCGCGCGCGCGAACCGGACCGCCTCGGTCACCGTGCGAGCGGTGACACCCGCGGTCACCACGGACCCGGTGTCGATCGCCTCCGGGCGTTCGATGCGGTCGCGGAGTGTGACGGCGGGGAAGCCGAGCATGACCGACTCCTCGCTGACCGTGCCGGAGTCGGAGAGCACCACGAAGGCGGAACGCTGCAGTGCGTTGTAGTCGTGGAACCCGAAGGGCTCGTGCATCAGCACGCGCGGGTACCGCTCGGCGTCGATGCCCATGAGGGACCGGCGGGTCCGCGGGTGCGTCGACATCAGGACCGGTAGGTCGTGCTCGTCGCCGACGGCTTGGACGGCCTCGAGCAACGCGATGAGGCGGTCGGGGTCGTCGACGTTCTCCTCGCGGTGCGCGCTGACCAGGACGTATTCATCGGTGGTGAGGGACAACCGGGCCAGAACGTCGCTGCTCGCGATCGCGGTACGGTGCACGGCGAGGACCTGGTTGAGCGGTGAACCGGTCAACACGACACGCGACGGGTGGATACCCTCCGCCAGCAGGTTCCGGCGCGCGTGTTCGGTGTAGACGAGGTTGTAGTCGGCCACGTGGTCGACCATCCGGCGATTGGTCTCCTCCGGGACGTTCTCGTCGAACGACCGGTTGCCGGCCTCCATGTGGAACACCGGGATGCGCATCCGCTTTGCCATGAGGGCCGCGATCGCGCTGTTCGTGTCACCGAGGACCAGTACCGCGTCGGGGCGCTCGAGACGCAGGACCCGCTCGGTCTCGCGGAGGACGTCGCCGAGCACCGCGCCGAGTGACGACGTGTCGACCGACAGGTGGTGATCCGGAAGTCGGAGGCCGAGGTCGTCGAAGAAGACGTCGCTGAGTTGCCGGTCGTGGTTCTGTCCGGTGTGGACCAGGACGTGGTCACACGTCGCCTCGAGCAGGTGGATGACCTCGGACAGGCGGATGATCTCCGGGCGTGTGCCGACGACGGTCACGACCTTCGTCCTGCGCCCTTCGGGTTGCGTGCTCATGCGGTTTCCTGGTGGGTGTCGGGGCGTGCGGGGTCGAAGAGCTCGTTCGTCCAGAACGCCGTGACGAGCGGCGAAGTGCCGGTGTTCGTGATGGCGTGCGCCCAGAGTGTCGGCATGTCGATCGCCACGGGCTGGTCGCCGGTCACGTCGAACACCTGACGTTCGCCGGTCAGGACCCGGCGGAGCACGATGCGGGCCTCGCCCTGGACCACGACGAAGCGTTCGATCTTGCGGCGGTGGAAGTGGTCGCCGCGGGTGATCCCGGGCAGCGTCGTCGAGATGCCGGTCTGTCCCGCGCTGCCGTGAGCACGCACCAGCTCGGTGAACGCCCCACGCTCGTCCATCGCTGAGGTCAACCGATGCACCGGAGACACCGCGAACGCGTACGAACGGTAGGTGTTGAAGAGGTCGCGGTCGAACCTGCTCTCGAGGGCAGGGATCTCCCCGCGGCGGTACACGTCGGCGAGCGCGGTGATCCGCCCGGCGAGTTCGGGGACCGTCATCCTGGTGCCGCGGCGGTCGAGCTCGGCCTGGTCGATCATGCCCGCGAGGGCTTCGGCGACGTCCTGCGCGTGCACGAACGTCCGGACGTCGTCGGAGTCGACGGACGGTTGCTCGCCACGTGCGATGCGGTGGCAGAAGGTCAGTGCGACGCCGTTGTGGTACGGCGTGCCGTGCTCCCCGAAGACGTTCTGGATGACGACGTCGACGAAGTCCGCTCCCCACCGTGCCGCTGCCGCCGACAGGACCTCGCGCGCCCGGGCCTTGCCCTCGGTGTACGGGCTGGTCCCCCGCATACCCGTGTCCGCGTACACGACTCGACGCGGACGCGCACCGCCTGCGTCGAGGGTCGCCACGAACCGGCGAGCGAGTTCGACGTTGCCCTCGCGGACGTCGTGGTCGGATCCACGCGAGATGCCTGCGACGTGGATCGCGGTCTCGACGTCGGCGAGGTCGGTCGTCGTGGCTGCCGTCTGACGCAGGTCGACGTCCTGCCATGACCGCCCCTCGCTGTACAGCACGGTCCGGAGGTGCCAACCGACCAGCCCGCCGCGGCCACTGATGGCCATCACGCTGCGATCTCCATGACGCGCCGTCCCGCGGCAGCCAGCTCAGCGCGGATCTCGGGCAGCGAGAGCAGCAGGTCCTCGACGCCGCACACGTCGAGGCGTTCGACACTGTGTGAGTCGTAGGCGAGGCGGCCGGTCTGCGTCGGGTCGCCCTCCTCCACGTACGCCGAGTAGTTGAGGTCGCGGACGTCTGCCGGGATGCGGAAGTACTCGCCCATGTCCTGCGCGCGGGAGAGTTCCTCCCGGCTCGCCAACGCCTCGGACAACTTCTCGGCGTGGCGGGTGCCGATCACACGGAACGGCTCGCCGGTCACCCCGAACAGGTTCGCCAGTGCCCGGGCGAGGTCACCGATCGTGCACGACGCGGCCTTCTTCACGAACAGGTCGCCCTGGTCGGCGTGCACGAACGCGTGCTCGACGAGGTCGACACTGTCCTCGAGCGACATCATGAACCGGGTCATCTCGGGGTTCGTGATGGTGAGCTGTTGCCCGCGGCGGATCTGGTCGACGAAGAGCGGGATGACCGAACCGCGCGAGTACATCACGTTGCCGTACCGCACGCATGACACCGTGGTGTCGGAGACGTGGTCGTTGAGGCCGAAGGACAGCGCCACCTTCTCCATGAGCGCCTTGCTGAGGCCCATCGCGTTGACCGGGTAGACCGCCTTGTCGGTGCTGAGACACACGACGGACTGCACACCGGCGGAGACCGCCGCGGCGACCACGTTCTGACTGCCGAGCACGTTCGTGCGGACCGCTTCGAGCGGGAAGAACTCGCACGAGGGCACCTGCTTGAGCGCGGCGGCGTGGAACACGTGGTCGACACCGCGCACGGCACGGTGGACGCTCTCCGGTTCGCGGACGTCACCGAGGTGGAAGCGCGCACGGGGATCGCCCAGCTCGTTGCGGAGCTGGTCCTGCTTCGCTTCGTCGCGGCTGAGGATCCGGACCTCGGCGACACCACGAGCGAGGAGACGCTTGGTGACGGTCTTGCCGAAGGATCCGGTGCCGCCCGTCACGAGGACGCGGGATCCGGCGAGGGAGTCGGTGCTGGTGGTCATGATGGTCCTGAGGGTCCTTGTCTCGACTGGGGTCGGTACGACGCGCGTCTGCTGCGTCCTGCCTGGAGGCGCGGTGCGCGTGGTCTCGTCGGGTGCGGTGCGGGCCGCTTGGCGGTACCGGTCATTCCGCGACGCGGACGCCGCGGATCGGGCGCAGGTCGGCCTTGGTGAGTTCGGGAGTATCGCCTAGGTAGCCGTAGCCGTACTGCTGGTGCGGGGTCTTCGTCATGGTGACGGCGATGCCGAGTGTGTGGGCGTCAGCGCGCTCGAGCACGGCGAGTGCGTCGCGGAGTTCGTGGGTGTGGGACTTGCCGGCCGCGGTGACGACGATCGCGCCGGAACTCGCCGCCGCGAGGACTGCTGCATCCGTCACCGGGAGCAACGGCGGGGTGTCGACGATGACGTAGTCGTTCGCGACCGCGAGCGCAGCGAGGATCTCGGTCATGCCCGCGGACGCGAGCAGGTCTGCCGGGTTCGGCGGGAGGGGACCGGTCGGGAGCACCGTGCCGGTCGCTCCCCACGGCTGTGCCACGTCGTCGAGTTCGGCCCGGCCGATCAGGACGTCCGTCAGCCCGACGCTGTTCTCCAGGTCGAGTCGGGCAGCGACGGCCGGGCGGCGGAGGTCGCAGTCGACGACGGCCACGCGAGCCCCACCCTCCATCAGCGCCGCGGCGAGGTTGAGGGTCGTGGTCGTCTTGCCCTCGCCGGGGTTCGCCGAGGTGATGACGAAGACGCGGCCGGTCGCGCTCTGACCGAGGAACCTGAGGTTCGTGCGGAGGGCGCGGAAGGCTTCGGCGAACGCACCCCGACCATTGCCCTGGATGAAGACCGGGGTCCGCTGCAGGTCCTTCCACTTCGGCACGGTGCCCAGCACGGGTCGATCGGTCACCGACTCGACCTCGGTACGGCTCCGGATCTTCGTGTCGAGCAGTTCACGGAGCACGGCGCCGAGGACACCGACGGAGAGCCCGCTGACGATGCCGAGGAACAGGGCCTTCGTCGGCTGCGGAGTCGCCTTGTCCTGTGGGACCAGGGCCGGCTGCACCGTGCGGATCGACACCGGACTGGTCGCTCCAGCACTCGCCTGCTCGAGGTCTTCGGCCACGAGCTCGGTGAAGCTCTCGCTGATGGCGTTCGCGATCGCCGCGGCACGAGCGGCGGACGTGTCGTTGACGGTGAGGTTGAGCAGGACGGTCTCGTTCGGCGACGATGCGCGGACCCGACTTGCCAGGTCCTGTGCGGTCAGGTGGAGCCCGAGCTCGGCGATCGCGGACTGCAGCACTCGCGGCGTGGTGATGATGTCGACGTACGACCGGACGCGTTGCTCGGCGGCGTTCCCGCCCTGAACGAGGTCGGTCGTCGAGCCGGATTCGGACGATGCGACCGTGACGTAGAGCCGAGTGGTCGCGTCGTAGGTCGGCGTCGAGAGCATCAGCTGCGCACAGCCGGCAGCGGTACCGAGAGCCAGTCCGCTCAGCACGAGGGGCCATCGTCGCCCGAGTGTGCGGACGATGTCGGGGAGGTCCATGTCGCTCCTGTCTTGAAGGCGTGACGCTTATCCTAGCATTCGAAATGTGATGGTGAAATACGAAGTCCAGGAAGAAGCAAGGCCGACCGGGCGGGTCCGGTCGGCCTCGGCGGTCTTCAGGTGTTCGTCAGTCGACTCTGTTGCCCTGGCCCTGGTCGTCGACGGTGGGAGCGTCGCCGTCGACATGGACCGTGTTGTTCGAGCCGAGCAACATGACTGACTCGACTGACTCGACGGTGATGTCGTTGTTGCTGCCCTCCACGACCATCGACTTCGTGTCACCGATGCGGACCTTGCTCCCCTTGGCCACGACGGCGACGGCATCACAGTCCTCGATCTGATGCGGAGCGCCGTCGCCGCTGATCACGGCCTGCTTGCCGTCGCAGGCGTTCTCGTACGGCGCTGCGGCGCCGGGGTCGCGCATGGTCGCCGACGGTGATGAGGACGGCTTGGGCGCGGTGTGGTCGGTCGACTGCTGCGAGCAGCTGGTCAGCAGGAGCGTGGTGACGCTCGCGGCCAGGAGTGCGGTGGCGATGCTGCGGGTCTGCATGGTCTGTCCTTCGGGGGCGGATTCCGGTGGGGGCGGGGAAGCGT